>NZ_JAKRFX010000015.1:0-140753 GCF_022347825.1 Pseudoalteromonas sp. OF7H-1
ACTCAACGTGTGAAGTTGAGATTGTGATACCACGCTCACGCTCTTCTGGAGCGTTATCGATTGATGCGAAGTCTTTTGCTGTACCACCGTATACTTTTGCAAGTACGTTAGTGATTGCTGCAGTTAGAGTTGTTTTACCGTGGTCAACGTGGCCGATAGTACCAACGTTTACGTGCGGTTTTACGCGTTCAAACTTTTCTTTTGCCATGACGAAACCTATAAGTTTTGTGTATCTAGATTACATATAAAAATAATCCACGACGAGTGTGGATTAGAATTATTCAGTCTATTATAAATATTTTTTCGACAATTCAAAGGAAGTATTTGAGAAGATTCTTCGGAGACTGGTGCTGATAGGCAGATTTGAACTGCCGACCTCACCCTTACCAAGGGTGCGCTCTACCAACTGAGCTATATCAGCACGCCAGACGAACTGGAGCGGGCAGCGGGAATCGAACCCGCATCATCAGCTTGGAAGGCTGAGGTAATAGCCATTATACGATGCCCGCTTTAGGAACCTGTTCTTAACTACCTCTAACCGTCAAGAATAAAGTGGTGGAGGGAGCTGGATTCGAACCAGCGAAGGCTGAGCCGTCAGATTTACAGTCTGATCCCTTTGGCCGCTCGGGAACCCCTCCACGTAAAATTCTTTCCTAAAGCATCCTATACAAGATAGGGTAAAAAGATGGTGCCGACTATCCGAGTCGAACGGATGACCTACTGATTACAAGTCAGTTGCTCTACCAACTGAGCTAAGTCGGCACTGCTTTAGTACGGGGCGAGATATTAGAGCAACCATTGACTTGATGCAACAGGAATATGCAAAAAAATTTAAATTTATTGTTCAAACGCTCAGTTTTAAGCCAATCCCATGACATTTTTACAGTTATTGTGGGTTTTTCCACCAAACTGACAGCCCTTTGAATACCAAAAGGTCATCAAAAACCGCTGACGCAATATGGTTTTTTATTAACTCGCCATATCCACCTGCGCACAATACCAACGCAGACTCATTATTAAGTTGCTGTTTTGCACTATGTACGAGCCCAAGTGTTGCGGCTAACGCACCATTTTTCACCGCTTCTGGTGTATTTTTAGCAAATTCTGCGGCAAAAGGCGTGTTGTCATCACAAAATACCCGCTCTGCACGCGCGGTAATACTGGAAATCATGAGATCGATACCTGGCAAAATCCACCCACCCATGTGTATCCCTTGTGCAGTCACTACATCAACCGTGGTCGCAGTGCCAGAATCAATCACGATTATATCTTGCGTTGGATATAGAGCATGCGCGGCAAGCACCGCGAGCCACCTATCAATCCCCAAATTTTTAAAACTAGGATAGGCGCAAGTTACCCCAGCTCGCCTTGGCGATACTTGTGCTTGCTCTAGCACAAGACCAAACTCAGAGGCGCGACTTTCCACCCACTGTAATCCCGCTCCCTTACCAACCTGAGAGCAGACAATTGCAGTTAGCTTTTGCCATTCAATATTACTTTCTTTTACAGGACTAATACGGCCTTCATGCTCAAGCGCATATTTAACTGCAGTATTACCTACGTCGATTAGCAGTTTCACGATATCACCTTTCTTAACGAAATTTCACCGCCATAAAAAGCTTTAAGCTCACCATCTTGCCTAAGCAATATGCCTCCTTGCATATCGATGCCTTCACAGATCCCACGCCATTCTCTTTGTCCTGTGCTCAAGGTCACTGCGTCACCTTTAAAGGCATTTAGACTATTCCATTCGGTCACCATTTCGCTCAGTCCAGACTCTTTATACTGGGCAAGACGCTCAGACAAGGAGTGAGTGAGCTGCACCACTAACTGATTTTTATCAATTTGGCCTAAGTGCGTTTGCAGATCTGTCCACGCTTGGTCGATGTGTTTAGAGGCAGATTCTGGCATGCATATATTTAGCCCAATCCCAATCACGAGATGGCAAGGCCCTTCCACCTGCCCCTCTAGTTCAACCAAGATCCCCGCCAGTTTTTGCTGGTTGAGATATATATCGTTTGGCCATTTTAGTTCAACGGAAATACCATAAAGGACCTTTAACGCATCATATACTGCAAGTCCTACAGCAATGGATAAGCCCATCGCCGCTTGCATGCCAGCGTCAAACTGCCAGTAATAACTGTAATAAAGGTTAGCACCAAAGGGCGATTGCCATACCCGACCTCTGCGCCCTCTGCCAGCTTGCTGCATTTCAGCCACCAAGACATGGCCTGAGCCCATATTCTGTTTGTCCTGTAAACGACGCATTAGCTCGCTATTCGTGGAGTCTATAATTGCGTAATATTCGATTGGACACTCACTTTGAAACTGCTGTTGCCATAGAGTATTCAACTTACTTTGATGAATCAGTGGTAAGCTATAATTGAGTTTATAACCGCGGCCATTGACTCGAAAAATATCCACGCCCATCTCTTGCAACGCCGCTATATGCTTCGCAATAGCCGCGCGACTAATACCTAATTGCTCGCCAAGTTCTTGCCCTGAGATAAATTCTCCTTTATTCAAGGCCGCTAAAATCGTTTGCTTTTTATGATCAGGCGTTTTCATGGCATTCCACACTTTGTAACTGACATTCACCATGCTTTGTTATAAGGCGCACTTCATGCTCAAGTAACACAGCAAATTTTTGCCAAACGGTTTGCTGAATATGACTCACTAACTGTGTTAAATCTTCACCGGTACTGCCACCACTATGAACAAGTACCAGTGCCTGTTTCTCATACACACGAATGGCTCCACGGTGGCAGCCTTTTAGACCCGCTTTGTCAATTAACCAGCCAGCCGCAAGTTTTACATTGTCATTATCCACATCAAACGCTGGCATCTCTGGAAATTTACTTTGCAACTGAGCTGCAAACGCCCTATCAACTACTGGATTTTTAAAAAAGCTCCCAGCATTTGCAAGCGTCGCAGGATCGGGCAATTTACTGTTTCGAGTAACTATCACCGCTTCACAAATCTCTTGCGCGGTTGCTGTATCACTCAAGCTTTGTAGAGGGCCATAACTTAACGTTGGCTGCCAACGTTTAGGCAATGTCAATGTCACTTCAGTAATAACGAACTTATCTTTTAGGCGGTGTTTAAAGACTGAATCTCGATAGCCAAATTCACACTCGGCATTTGTTAATGTCGTGAAGCGCCGCTCGGCGATATCAAATCCTCTAACGGCAGTGATAAATTGTGATACTTCAACGCCGTAGGCGCCGATATTTTGTACCGGCGCCGCACCAACGGTACCAGGGATCAGCGCGAGATTTTCTAACCCATCAATTCCGTTATCAAGCAGCTTTGTAACGAGCTGGTGCCAGTTTTCTCCAGCTGCGACTGTAACGATATAATCATCATCTTGTTGCTCGATATCGACACCTAAGGTCGCAAGCTTAATAACGGTTCCAGCATAGTCTTCCAGAAAAATGGTATTACTCCCTTCCCCAATTAAAAAGAAAGGACGACTGAAATCGAGCTCAACCAGCGCATGTGGATCTGTGATAACGATAAGGGACTCGCAACCCGACGGCAGCGAAAAAGTGTGATAAGACTGCAAACTTGTCACTGCAGCACCTTGCCAATATTAACTAAACTGGCGCTAGTGTAGCGCATTGCCCTGACTTACGCATTAACGTCATCTTACCCATCATTTTATGTAACCCATCGGCTAATACTGTTTAAATGGTTAGAAATTAGTTATGTTAGCCGTTCTAATTGGGAATATTCTTTTTATAAGAGCAGCATTATGATGAAACTTTCGGCACTTACGCTCAGCCTTGCCATGGCTGGCCTTGTCCACACTGCTGATGTAAACGCAGCCGTTGACCAACACACTTACGCCAATCTTAACGATGTTATTACCACACACTTGCATTTAGACCTAGACGTTGACTTTGAAGATAAGCAGCTAGAAGGTTTTGTTGAACACACGCTAGATTGGCAGAACCGCCAAGCAAGAACACTGGTACTAGATACGCGTGACCTCGAAATCGACAAAGTGATGTATCAAGGTAGAGATGATAAATGGCATACCGCCAAGTTTGATCTTGCCAAGCGCGATGATGTGAAAGGTGCTAAGTTAACTATCCACTTTAAAGAGCAAGCAAAAAAAGCACGGATTTATTACAACAGCTTGCCAGTAGCATCAGGTCTACAGTGGTTAACACCGCAGCAAACCGCAAGTAAATCTCACCCATTTATGTATAGCCAGTCTCAAGCTATTCATGCTCGTAGTTGGATCCCTGTGCAGGATACGCCAGCAATGCGTGTGACTTACTCTGCTCGCGTACATACGCCTAAAGATGTGCGTGCGGTAATGAGTGCGGACAATACCGGCGCATTGATCAAAGATGGCGATTATTGGTTTGATATGCCGCAAGCTATCCCACCGTACCTAATTGCAATTGGTGCAGGTAACCTTGAATATAAAGAGATGTCGCACCAAACTGCGATTTTTGCAGAACCGCAAATCCTCGATGCCTCTGTTGCAGAGTTTAACGATACACAAGCGATGATCGACAAAACCAATGCCATGTATGGTGAATACGCTTGGGGTAGATACGACCTGCTCATGTTGCCGCCTAGCTTCCCGTTTGGAGGTATGGAAAATCCACGCCTGTCATTTATCACGCCAACCGTAGTTGCCGGTGACAAAAGTTTAGTAAACCTAATCGCCCATGAGTTAGCGCACTCTTGGTCTGGCAACTTAGTGACCAACGCAACATGGGAAGATCTGTGGCTAAATGAGGGTTTCACCTCTTACGTTGAAAACCGTATTATGGAAGAAGTGTTTGGTCGTGACCGCGCGGTGATGGAGCAAGCACTTGACGCTGCTGGGCTGCGTGCACAACTTAAAACTATCGCCGCTCCTGATACACGCATGAATTTAGAGCTTAATGGCCGCGATCCTGACGATGCATTTAGCTCTGTACCTTACACTAAAGGTCAATTATTCCTTATTTATCTAGAAGAAAAGTTTGGTCGTGACAAGTTCGACAAGTTTGTTAAAACCTACTTTAACACTTTCTCTTTTAAATCTCTGACTACTGATGAATTCGTCGCGTACTTAGACAAAAACTTGCTACAGCAATATCCTGGTATCGTGAGCTTAGAAAAAGCCAAAGAGTGGATTTATGAGCCAGGCTTGCCAAGCGACGCACCGAACCCAACTTCTGATGCTTTTGAAAAAGTGGATGCGCTAACTCAAGCTTGGTTAAAAGACGAGAAAACACTTGCAGATTTACCGACCGACGCTTGGACAGTACATGAGTGGCTGCACTTTATTAATAACTTACCAAGAGATCTCGCCATTGAGCGTATGGAAGCATTGGACAAGGCATTTAAGCTGACCCAATCGACCAACGCTGAACGCGCATTTGCTTGGTATATGCTAGCAGTAGGTAACGGCTACCAAGCTATTTACCCAGACCTTGAAAAGCATCTAGTAAGTATTGGTCGTCGCAAGCTTATTGTGAATTTATACAAGTCCCTCATTAAGCATGGCAAGCGTGACTGGGCTTACCGTGTTTATCAACAAGCACGTCCGGGATACCACCCACTTGCTCAAGGCACCATCGACGCCTTATTTGAATAATACCAATTGTATTAGGTAAATGAGCTATTTGAATCGGAGAAATAGCTTTAGTAGCTAGGCAAAAATTTTGCTATTTAGTTGTTCTAAATGAGAAATTTTTAACGACGCTAATATGGTATTTCCCCCTTCAAATTGATTGGAGACTTAGTGCAATTGGTATAATACATTTCAAAAACAAAAAGAGCGCTTCAATAAGCGCTCTTCTCTATTTTAAGTTTAAGTTCAAACTTAAATTACTTGTGATATTGACGGCTAAATTCGTGAACCGCATTGATGAAGACACCTGCATTTTCAGGGTCAACATCAGGTGTAATGCCATGGCCTAAGTTAAACACATGACCATTACCTTCGCCAAAGCCGGCTAATATATGCTGAACTTCTTCACGAATACGCTCATGGGTACCGTGTAGCATTGAAGGATCCATATTACCTTGTAGTGCGACTTTATCGCCTACACGACGTTTTGCATCGGCAATATCAATCGTCCAATCTAGACCAACTGCATCACATCCAGTAGCTGCAATTGCTTCAATCCATTGACCGCCGTTCTTCGTGAATAATGTCACAGGTACTTTGCGACCATCATTTTCACGGATCAGGCCATCTACAATTTTGTGCATATATTGTAGTGAAAACTCTTTGTAGTCACGTGGGCTTAATACTCCACCCCAAGAGTCGAAGATCATCAGCGACTGAGCACCCGCTTTTACTTGCGCATTTAGGTAGTCGATAACCGAATCAGCCACTTTATCTAGCAGTAGGTGGAGTGTCTGCGGCTCTGCAAACGCCATCTTTTTAATCTTACCGAATGTTTTGCTGCTACCGCCTTCAATCATGTAAGTCGCTAGCGTCCATGGTGAGCCGGAGAAACCAATAAGTGGTACTTCACCTTTAAGCTCACGACGAATTGTACTCACTGCATTCATTACATAACCAAGCTCATCGGTTGGATCTAATTTTGGTAGCTTTTTAACATCGTCTAACGATTGGATAGGACGCTCAAACTTTGGACCTTCACCAGTTTCAAAGTAAAGTCCAAGTCCCATTGCATCTGGAATAGTCAAAATATCGCTAAACAGAATCGCCGCATCTAGTGGATAACGACGCAGCGGCTGTAATGTCACTTCACATGCCAGTTCTGCATTTTTACAAAGGCTCATAAAGTCACCAGCTTGTGCTCTGGTGGCACGATACTCTGGTAGATAACGACCAGCTTGGCGCATCATCCATACTGGTGTGACGTCAACTGGTTGTTTTAATAGCGCTCGTAAATAACGATCGTTTTTTAATTCGCTCATAGCGTCTCTATTCCAATACTTAAATTCAATTGTGCGGATTGTATCACTAAGTGCACATGGGCACTATCTAAACTATCCTTGCCAACGCCTCGTTATGATCTAGATTAAACCTCACTTTATTAGGAACAAATTCATAAGCTTGTGTAAAAATTACCGAAACAAGCGATTAAACTGTTTGCAACACGATTAAAAGGTTGGTATAAAATTACCGCGTTAGAAAAATAACAACAAAACACCTTCAATTAGAAAAATAACAACATTACGCAACAAGCTAAACTGCTATTTTGAACCACCTTGAGTTTCTCTCGGTGGTTTTTTTATTTTTATCCTCCTGAATTTGTTAACATTCCCGATAATCAAACCAATAATCTTTTGATCTTTTTACGCTTTTACAGAAAAAATTGGTTGACCTTTTGCCCCGTTTCCCTTTCCATAGAGGTAGGTAACCCGCTTAAGGAGAATCACTATGCTTTCGCAGTTAGAACAAGCCCAACAGAAATGGGGAGGCAGCCATAGTGTAATTGATGCATGGTTAGCAGAGCGTCAGGAACTATTGGTTTTATATTATAAAGTTGCAGGATGCTCACCAACTCGAAATGGTAAAGCACTTCCTGAGCAAGTTGACATTCAGTCATTCTGCCAGATTTTGATGGACTATCTTTCAGCTGGTCATTTTGAAATTTATGACAACATTGTTGAGGCCTGCCAAGAAAAAGGCCCTGAAAGCGCAAAATTGGCTCAGTCACTGTACCCTCGAATCACAGATACGACTGATACCGCACTTGATTTCAACGACAAATACGCTGAAGTAAATCAAGAAACACAAGAATTAGCAGACTTCGATAACGACTTGTCTGTGTTAGGTGAAACGCTTGAGTTACGCTTCCAATTGGAAGACGAACTGATCGATAACCTTTATTCTAATCACACTGAATAGTCTAAATTTGCGGGCACCAAAATATAAAAAAAGGTGAGATAGCTATCTCACCTTTTTCTTTACGGACACTGCCAAATTATTCAGCAGCTTCTTCAGCTTCGTCTTCGATACCTAGCAGTTCAACTTCAAATACCAGTGTTGAGTTAGCTGGAATTTTACCAAGGTTACGAGTGCCGTATGCAAGCTCCGCAGGAATAGTAAACTTATACTTAGCGCCAGTGTTCATTAACTGTAGACCTTCAGTCCAACCTGCAATAACTTGATTTAGGTTGAAAGTGGCAGGCTCATTACGTGCGTAAGAGCTATCGAACTCAGAACCATCTAGCAATGTACCTTTATAATGCACTGTCACCTTGTCTGTTGCGACTGGCTTTTTGCCATCACCTTCACTTAGCACTTCATATTGAAGACCTGACTCAGTCACCTGAACGCCCTCTTTCTTCGCGTTCTCAGCTAGGTACTTATCGCCTTCTTCTTTATTTTTCTTCGCGTCAGCTTCAACTTTAGCAGCTTGCTTTTCACGAACAGAAGAATCTAGTGAAGTGAGTACTTCACGGATTTTTGCTTCATCCAGCTTAGCTTCACCAGCCAGAGCGTCTTTAAAACCACGCATAAGTAACTCTTGATCAAGTTCAATGCCTAGCTCTTTTTTATCCGCTAAGTCTTTTTGCAAGAAGTTACCAACTGAAGCACCGATACCGTATGCTTGCTGTTGCACCTCTGTATCTAGCTTAACTTCAGCAGGCTTCTGCTCTTCTGCTTTTTTATTACACGCTACTAGTGCTAACACTGAAGCAGCAACGAGTGACAGTTTAATTGTCTGTTTCATTCTCAACTCTCCGACAGTCCCTACTATCAAAACACCAATGCTCGCGCAAGAGAGCTTGATATGCGGTGCCATTGTTAATTTTATATTAATAAGAAAAGGTGCTAGCCACATTAACATTCTCTGATCAGAATGCCAATATGCATTTGCTTGCCATTATCGCGTAACGACATTACGCTTTTAATACGCTAATATCAAAATAATATCTTGTTTTTAGTGCCTTTAGTCTACCTGTTGTAGACTTCGGAGTTAAGGAGGATTTACCTAATTTATGGTCAAACTCGTCAACATTAAGTGGACAAGCCTCCTCTTTGCATGCGCGATGCTCAGTTGCTTCACCTTAACCGGCTGTGGCCCTGACACTTCAAAAGCCGTTATGACCGTAGAACATGCCAGCAGAGGCGCATTTTCTGCAGCTATCTCTGCGGACGGTCACTACAGCCTTGTTTCATCCATAGAGCATGGGGCCGTACTTTGGGATAATCAAGAGCAAGGCCTCAAATTTCAATGGCGTCACTCTGATGCCCCCGATGATCTCATTCACTCACTGGCTTTAGCTAATGACAACTCCACGGCCGTCACTGCCACTGATAAAACATTCGCCATCTGGAGCGTCGAAAGCGGTCAAAACCTAGGATATTTTGAGATCGAGTCTGGCACTATTCGAGATATCGCAATTAGCAATGCGGGCCGATATTTACTCTATGCCCGCAGTGATAACGTTGTCGTTCACCTCGACTTAGAGAGTGGAAGGCGGATAGAGTTCCTTGGACATCAAGAAAATATCAATTCTATTGCCATGTCTCCCAATGGTCACTTTGCCTTAACCGGAGGCAACGACTATACCGCTTACTTTTGGGATACTAGAACGGGGCAAGTGATCCACCGCTTTAACCACCCTAGTCGCGTGACCAAAGTTGCATTAGATGACCAAGGAAGATTTGCTTTTACCGCAGATAGCATGAAAAAAGCGAGTATTTGGCAATTAACTTCTGGTGATCTCAAAGCACAATTACAGTATATTGCTCGCCAGAAAATTTTCAGTGCAGTGCGCTTTAATCAAGACGCAACGCTCTTGGCTACCGGCTCACCTAACCGCGAGCTTATTTTATGGCAAGTGAGTGATGGCGAACGATTGCAAACTTGGCGTGTACAACCCCGAGAAGGCAGCCGCCCCAAGTCTGCGGTTGTATTTGACGTTGCTTTTCAAGACCAAGACACTGCATTGTTAACCGAAAGTTCCAGCGGACTACTGGAAAAATTTGCGCAGGTGAAAAAGCCATGAACGAAATCGAAAACAGAATTACTGAGCTTGAGGCTAAGCTTGCCTTTCAAGAAGATACAATCGAAACCTTAAATGAAGAGCTAAAGGCACATCAGCAGCGCTTGGCTAAAATGCAACGACAAATTGAGCTATTGGCAGAGAAAATGAAAGAAGGCCGCGATCCGGGTTTAATGCCTCAACATCAAGAGCCACCACCACCGCACTACTAACAAATAAATTGAAAACCGGGGTGAGCACTCACTCCGGTTTGAACACTCCAATAACTTGCTCAAACTGGCGTGTAGAAGCCTGTACCGCATCTTTCGGCTGAGACATTACGTGGCCACACTCAACACATTCAACTTTTTCAACATCATGCTCTTTGTAGAGCATCATTACGTCGATTTTTTGGCATTCTGGACAACTTGCCCCTGCAATAAAACGCTTCTTAACTTTCAACTCTACACCTCTAATGAACACCGAGTTTAAGGTTTGTCATTTTATCCTAATTTTATTTGTCATGATACGCTTGGAGTAAGGGATTGGATCCATGCTATGATGCGCGCAATTTAGACAGACTTTTAGAATTATGATCCAACTTTCTGATATCGAGCTACTTCGTGGCAGTAAAACACTGCTAAAACAAGCTAATGCAACGCTTTATCCACAACATAAGGCGGGCCTTGTCGGTGCCAATGGCTGTGGTAAATCATCTCTCTTTGCGCTGCTAAAAGGTGAGCTGCAACTCGATTCAGGTGATTTTTCTATTCCAAAAGATTGGTCTATTGCATCGGTAAAACAAGAAACCCCAGCACTCTCCATTAGCGCCCTCGAGTATGTACTACAGGGACACCCTGAATACTATGTATTGAGAACGCAGCTACAACAAGCGGAGCGGGACGGTGATGGGGAACTACAAGCAAAAGCACACCAACAGCTAGAGAACATCAAAGGGTATAGTATTGAAGCCAAAGCGGGTGAACTACTCCATGGCCTTGGTTTTAGCAATGAACAGATTGAGTTTGCCGTTAGCGACTTTTCTGGTGGCTGGCGCATGCGCTTGAACCTTGCGCAAGCGCTGATCCGCGATGCCGATTTATTACTTCTGGATGAGCCAACCAACCACTTGGACTTGGACGCGGTTTATTGGCTAGAACGCTTTTTGCGCGCCTATCAGGGTACATTAGTGCTTATTTCTCACGACCGCGAATTTTTAGATGCGGTTGTTAGCGAGATTTGGCATATCGACCAACAGCAGATCAACGTTTATAAAGGTCACTATTCTCAGTTTGAGCGTCAAAAAGCAGAGCGCATGGCACAGCACCAAGCGCTTTACGAGAAGCAACAAGAAACGATTGCACATTTAGAGAAGTTTATTACCCGCTTTAAAGCGAAAGCGAGTAAAGCAAAACAAGCGCAAAGTCGTGTGAAGGCCCTTGAACGCATGGAAATGCTTGCGCCCGCTCATGCAGATTCACCATTTAATTTTGAATTTGCAGATCCAACAAGCTTGCCTAATCCATTGATGACACTAGAGCAAGCCAAAGCGGGCTATGGTGACGTTACCATTTTGCATGACATCAAGCTTAATCTGGTCCCTGGTAGCCGTATTGCGTTACTTGGCCGTAACGGTGCTGGTAAATCGACCCTAATCAAGTTACTTGCCGGCGATTTAACCCCACAAGCTGGTGAAGTGTTTCAACACCAAGGATTAAATGTAGGCTATTTTGCTCAGCATCAGCTTGAGTCTCTCGATCTTGAGGCCAGTGCGGTTACCCATATTCAACGTCTAGACCCTAAAGTACCAGAGCAGCTTATTCGTGATTTCTTGGGCGGTTTTGCTTTTCATGGTGATAAGGCCCTCGAACCCGTTGCGCCGTTTTCTGGTGGCGAAAAAGCACGACTCGTACTTGCGATGTTGGTGTATCAAAAGCCGAACCTGCTGTTACTCGATGAGCCGACCAACCACCTAGATTTAGAAATGCGACACGCACTAGTAATGGCCTTACAAGGTTTTGAGGGTGCAATGGTCACGGTTTCCCACGATCGCCACATGCTGAAAAATACCGCTGACGAGTACTATTTAGTTGATAATGGAACCGTTTCTCAGTTCGGCTATGACTTAGATGCCTATTACCAATGGCTTATGAATGCCAATAAAGAGCAAGCGAAATCAAGTGGTTCAGAGGCTGAACCAAAGCAAAACTCTAATGCCAATCGTAAAGAGCAAAAGCGTCTTGAAGCCGAATTCAGAAAAACCATTCAGCCGTTGAAAAAGTCGATTGAAAAGCTCGAAAAACAGCTCGACAAACTCACTGAGCAAGCAGAGGAGATTGAGCAAGCTTTGGCTGACAACAACCTATACACGGACGAAAACAAGGCAAAATTAAGTGACTTACTAGCAAAACAAGCCAAGATAACCCCAGAGCTTAATGACATAGAAGAAAACTTATTAATGGCATTGGAAGAGTTAGAAGAAAAGCAAAATCATTTCGATGAGACTGGAGAGATATGCTAAGTCGTGAAGACTTTTGGCAGTTTGCCTGTGAGTTCTACAGCCGCCCGCAAATGCAATCGCGGCTGCTGAATTTGCAAGATACTGCAGGCAAAAATATCAACCTGTGCCTGTTACTTTGTTACCTAGACACTTTAGCACTGACGATTACCCCCAACACCCTAGCCGCACTGGAAAAGACTGCTAAGCAGTTTGACCAAGCGGTGCTACAACCCCAACGCGCGATCCGCCATACCCTAAAAACACATCATCAAGACTACCAAGACTATCAAAAGTTGCGTTCAGCGATGCTGGCTGCAGAGCTTGAGCTTGAAAAGCGTCAACAAGCGCTGTTGCTGGAGACATTAAAACGCTTTTCGTTTGCGCCACTGCAATCAAGTAACAATGTGCTGCTCTATTTGAGTCAGAGTGAGTACGACGCTTTATTCAATACGGCTGACTTCTAAGCCATTAAATCAATATAAGCCCTGTTATTTACCCAACTTAGATATAAAACCTGATCGAGATCAAGCCTTTGCCTAGGTTTGATTTCACTCAGGATTGAAACTTGATCTTGATCATATCAAGCCCCTCAGACCTCCACTACTATTTACTCATCGACAAATTAGGAGGCACAGCCATGAACGTATTCTTTAGAGACTTTTTTTCCGACCCTGTGTTGTTTCTGTCTTTTGGCTTTTTAGGGATTGTAATTTTGCTGTGCTGTTATTACGTCTACTTTTTCATTAAAAAAGTCATGGACGCTGAAGTACCTAACGAACAATAGAACAGATTTAAATGTATTACCTTGGGGCGATTGAAGAATAAGTAGTAGAAGATCGGCTCGACGTAGTTCCCCAACTTGCAGAATTAAGCACGACGCACAAAGCACCTTATCAGTTTACTGGTCGGGTGCTTTTTATTTGCTTAACCCTCAACTGATAATACGTTAAACTGGCTAAAACGTGTTTTGCAACTGGATAGCTTCCTTTCTTTGCTTTGCGAGCAACCGCCAAAAAGACGCAGTTTCTATTATGAATCAAGCCATGAAAACAATAACAGCCGATAATTACGAATTTAAGCCTGCTTGGTGGATGCGCAACCGCCATGCCCAAACCATACTTCCGCGATTCTTTAGGCCTAGATTACAGGTGCCCGTCGACTATGAAACACTAGACACACCAGACGATGACTTTTTGGAACTTGCATGGGCAAAACACGGCGATAAATCAGCACCTTTGGTTGTGGTATTGCATGGGCTAGAAGGCAATATCAACAGCTTTTATGCAAAAGGCCTATTAAAAGCGTTGGTACACCATGGTTTTGATGCCGTACTGATGCACTTTCGCAACTGCTCACGTGAAGTAAATCGCCAAGCCAGAGCTTACCATAGCGGCGAAACTTCAGATCTTGGCTTTTTTATAGACACGCTAAAAGCCCGTTTTCCTAAACGGCCATTATTTGCAGTTGGCTTTTCGCTCGGCGGTAATGTACTTGCCAAATACTTGGGAGAAACCAAATCGCAAAGCGGTCTTGAGGCTGGCGTTGTCGTCTCAGCGCCTTATCACCTTTCTTCCTCTTGTCAGGTGATCAGAAAGAGCTGCTTTAAGCTCTATCAAAAATACTTGCTAGACAGGATGAAGAAGTCTTTTTCACGTAAGCTAGACACCATCCAGTCGCAAATTAGGATAGACAAGCCTGCCCTTTATGCCATTGATGATCTATGGCAATTTGATGATAAGATAACGGCACCGCTGCATGGTTTTAACGGTGCGGAAGACTATTACGCACAAGCAAGTTCGCAGCCCTACTTAACCCAGATCACGACACCAACACTCCTGATCCACGCCGAAGATGACCCCATGCTATCATCACAAGCCGTGCCTACAGCCGCTCAGGTTAACTCACCGGTGACGCTTGCAGTGAGCCCACACGGTGGTCACGTAGGGTTTATTTCGGGAAGTAACCCCCTTAAACCAAAGTTTTGGCTAGAAAGCGTTATCCCACAATATTTACAGCAAATTTATAGTAAGGCTAAGTAGTATGCTCATTCCCTATCAACAACTTCCGCAAGAGACGCTGGACAACCTTATTGAGCATTATGTGCTGCGTGAAGGAACAGACTATGGCGATACTGAAGTCAGCACCGAGAGCAAAGTCGCGCAAGTGAAAGCACAGCTAAAATCCGGAGAAGCACTGATCGTTTTCTCGGAATTACACGAATCGGTGAATATTGTTAGCAAACAACAATTTCAAGCAATGCAAGCACAGGAAGATTACGAGTATTAAAAAACCTTCAGCTTTCTTTGTATTTAGCGCTAATCGTAAACAGTTGTCGAAGTGACAGGAGTTGTTACAATCAAATTTCTATAACTATAAAGGAAAGGCAATTTTATGAAGCTCGGCACTGCTCTTTGCGCCCTCGCGCTGGCTGTTTCTACCGCTTATGCAACTGAATACAAAGCCTCTGAGCGCGCAGTTAAACTCGCTCACGATAACATCCTAATTGATACACACATCGACGTTCCATATCGCATCCAAAGTAAATGGGATGATGTTAGCCAAGCAACCGAAGGCGGTGATTTTGATTACCCTCGCGCGGTAAAAGGCGGTCTTAATGCGCCATTTATGTCTATTTATATTCCTGCTAATTTAGAATTTGAAGGTAAAGGTAAAAGCTATCAACTCGCCAATCAACTGATTGACGGTATGGAAGCCTTAGCGCATCGCGCACCAGATAAATTTGCAATGGCTTACAATACCGATGACATTTATGCGCAATTTGACAGTGGTATTATGTCTATCGCGATGGGCATGGAAAATGGCTCACCCATTGAAGGTGAGATGAAAAACCTTAAGCATTTTTATGACCGTGGCGTACGCTATATCACCTTAGCACACTCGCAAAGCAACCATATTTCTGACTCTTCTTATGACGTACGCCGTAAATGGAAAGGCTTAAGCCCATTTGGTAAAGAGCTTGTGGTTGAAATGAACAAAATTGGTATGCTCATTGATGTATCACACATTTCTGATGACGCCTTTTATCAGGTTATGGACATTTCAAAAGTACCGGTCGTTGCTTCACATTCATCCTTGCGTAAATACACCCCAGGATTCGAGCGCAATATGGATGACGAAATGCTCAAAGCCTTGGCAAAAAATGGCGGCGTGATCCAAATTAACTTTGGCTCGAGCTTTGTGACGGCAAAAGCTGGTGCTTGGTATGACAAGCGTGACGAAGCACAAAAAGAAGCCAAAGACAAAGATCGCACCGATTTTAGAGCGGCGTTTAGAGCAAAAAATCCGTTCCCATTTGCCACACTTGATCAAGTGCTAGATCACATTGACCACGTCGTTAAGTTGATAGGGATAGATCATGTAGGCATTGGTTCAGATTACGACGGTGTGGGTGACTCACTACCGGTTGGCTTGAAAGACGTGTCAACGTATCCAAATCTTGTGCAAGGTCTTTTGGATAGAGGCTACAGTGACGCTGATATCAAAAAGATTTTAGGTGGCAATACCCTACGCGTGTGGAAACAAGCTGAGGCTTACGCAAAGAAGTTTGCTCAATAACTGTTCAAACAGCTGATTTCATAAGGTGTGCCGTGCCGCACGGCACACCTTACAAGACCTTAGACTTTAAACTGGGATAATTCATCCACCAATTTACTGGTGACTCGCAGCACATCATCCGAAATTTGATGCGTTTCTCCAGACAGTCGCTCGCCGTCCAATGTTTTGTCATTTAAATCAGTTAGATTACTGCTAATCTCAGTAGACACTGCATTTTGCTGCTGAGTCGCATGAGCGGTTTGCTCTGAAAGCTCAGTCACTTTCACCGCACTTTGTGCAATTAACTCCAATAGCTCCGTTGCCTTCGTAAAACTTTCTACTGCAACATCAACATACTGCTTACCATCTTCAATGGTCTTTTGTGAGTCCTCTACGCTATGTGAGAATGCTTCTAACATCTTCTGAATATCATTAGTGCTGTCTTGTGTTCGAGTGGCCAGTGACCTAACCTCGTCAGCTACCACTGCAAATCCACGACCTTGTTCACCCGCTCTTGCCGCTTCAATTGCCGCGTTGAGCGCTAATAAATTGGTTTGCTCAGCAATCCCGCGAATAACATCGAGCACTTGCGTAATGTTTTCAGAGTTTTTTTGTAAAGCTAACGAACTGGAGAGTGCCGCTTCCATATTATCAGCAAGATGAGTGATTTTTTGTTTTGAATCAGCCAACACCGTTTTACCTTGTGCTGCGTAGCGATGTGAAGCTTCAGCTTCTTTCAATGAGTTTTCTGCCACCGACGAGACTTCTTGACTTGAGTGACTTAGCTGATGCACCGCGCTAACAATGGTATGTGATGATTTACCAAGCGAGTCGATTAAGTCATGGCACTGTGTGGCATAATGACTGAGTTTTGACGACAAACTCGACAGCTCGCCACCATCTTTCACAAGTGCTGTAACCATCGCCTGTAAACTCTCGAGAAAATGATTAAAGTTTAGCGATAGCTTTGCAAACTCATCATTTCCTTTGATTTCAATGCGACCAGTTAAGTCTCCGTCCCCAGAGGCAATTTCAGAGATCCTATCCGACACAAAATTTATCTGCTGTGCTAACTGACGAGGGATCCGATAAGCAATCCAACAAGCAATACCAAGTAGGAGCAAGGCACCAACGCCAAGTCCCCATTTTATCTGAGTCACCTCAGCAACGACTAACGCACGACTTGCAGCAGATTTTCCATCGGCTAATTCACCGGCTTTATCAAGCACATTACGAACTGCACCAAATAACTTGGCCGACTCAGTTTGAAGCGCTTTATCTGTTGGGGTTTTAATACTCGTCACCGTCACGCGATACCAACTTTGAAAGTCCGCATCAAAAGTTGCAAAACTACCCAGCTCACTCTGGTGGAGTGACATAAACTGAAGATACTTTTGATAGCGCTGTTTGACCTGCTCGGCGTTTTCTTCAAAATCCGCCCACTTATCTTCACCAGCTAATAATTTGAGGTAGGCTTCTTGAGCTTGATAAAAGTCTCTATCCGCATTGAGTACCACTGACACCGCTTTTAAATAGTTTTCAGTTTGGATCTCAAGTGCCGATTGCACCTTATTGAGCAACACCGAAAAACCAAAAAACACAAATAGCAGCACGATCGTCAACATAGCCGTAGGCAATGAACTTTTGACTCGAATACTATGTAAATCCATCTTCATACACCTCAAATAAGAGATAGTAAAAGCCTAGACCATATAAAGATTTATAGACAAATATTCGCAGCATATAGCTACCGAGTTTAATGCTGAAAAGATGAAAATTGAGGCGATGACCTAGAGAGTAAATACTCAGCTTCAGAATCAATAGTATGAAGTTTTAGATTGTGTAGGAAAAGTAGGCTAACTATAAAACTTCAGCACCAATAAAATTGGTTGCGGGAGCCATTAATTTATGAAGAGTGAACCGACGAGTTTTGGAGTAGTTTTTTAGATTTTACAGTCCAATTAAAAATTGGTTGCGGGAGCCGGATTTGAACCGACGACCTTCGGGTTATGAGCCCGACGAGCTACCAGGCTGCTCCATCCCGCGCCTGTATATTTTTGTGAATCTATTCTTCGTCGGGGACCGACGATCTTCGATTCTTTCCAGGTTTAGCGAGTCCGACGAATGATTTATCATTCTGCTCCATCCGCGCCTGTATTTGTACTTAATTTTAAGTCTTGTACTTGAGACTCTATACATCCAACTGATGTTGGTTGCGGGAGCCGGATTTGAACCGACGACCTTCGGGTTATGAGCCCGACGAGCTACCAGGCTGCTCCATCCCGCGCCTGTATATTTTTGTGAATCTATTCTTCGTCGGGGACCGACAACCTTCGATTCTTTCCAGGTTTAGCGAGTCCGACGAATGATTTATCATTCTGCTTCGTCCCGTGCCTGTATTTGCACTTAATTTTAAGTCTCGTACTTGAGACTCTATACATCCAACTGATGTTGGTTGCGGGAGCCGGATTTGAACCGACGACCTTCGGGTTATGAGCCCGACGAGCTACCAGGCTGCTCCATCCCGCGCCTGTATATTTTTTGAATCTATTCTTCGTCGGGTACCGACGACCTTCGATTCTTTCCAGGTTTAGCGAGCTCGACGAATGATTTATCATTCAGCTCCATTCCGCGCCTGTATATTCTTAAAAAGGACTTCCTTTTCAAGAGGCCGCTATAATAATGGATTAAAATTTTATTGCAAGGGATTTAACGCTTAAAACAATTCAAGTGCGCAAAAATCCCACAACCTTCAACTTAAACCGTTATTTATTCTATCGTTCGATGATGTGGACTGATCAACTTTTGCCATTGCCAATCGGGATGCCCCATAACAATAAAGTCTGGGTTTTCGGTAGTTTCTCGTCGATTGTAGGTCAACGGGTTAAACTCAGCATCGGTAATACAACCCCCGGCTTCTTCGACGATGATTTGTGACGCGCCAGTATCCCACTCACCCGTTGGTCCTACTCGTAAAAAACAATCCGCCTTACCTTCTGCGATAATGCAGGCTTTTAATGAACATGACCCAAGTGCCACGGTGTCGAACTGACTATTTAAGTACTGGCTTACCGCTTCAAGCTTTTGTCTACGGCTTACTGCCAATGTCAGCGTTTCTCGTGGCGAGACGAAAATACGTTTACTTTCGCCTGAGTCACTACGTTTAAACGCACCTTCATCTTTGCTGGCGTAATATGTCAGCCCTTGAGATGGCCAGTAAATGACGCCTAACACAGGATGATTATTTTCGATTAGCGCAATATTGACGGCAAAGTCACCGCTTTCAAGAATAAACTCCCCTGTACCATCCATAGGATCGAGTAACCAGTAGCGCTGCCAATCTTGTCGCTCACTCAATGGTGGAATTGGTGTTTCTTCAGACATTACCGGAATGTCAGGTGCTATTTCAGCAAGACCCGCCATTAAGATCTCATTAGATGCCAAATCTGCGGCAGTAACAGGAGTGTGGTCAGACTTTTCTTTTTTACCAATATCATCAGCTTGATAGATTGCCATAATGGCTTCACCGGCACGTTGTGCCAGTGCGATGCAAGGCTCTAAATAGGACTGCAATTTACGCCTCCAGATTCAAATGTGCTTTTAATAACAGTAGTGCCGCGACACTTCTTGCTTCGGTAAAGTCCTCTTGATGTAACAGATCATATAATTTATCTAGCGGCCACTTCACTACTACCAGTGGCTCTGGCTCATCACCTTCAAGCTGTTCTGAGTAAAGTTCACTAGCGACCAAAATATGCATTTTAGCATTAAAGTAACTCGGTGCCAGTGACACTACTTTGAGTTCAGAGAAAGCATTTGCACCAAAACCCACTTCTTCTTTTAGCTCTCGGTTACCCGCTTCCACCGGGGTTTCGCCAGGGTCAATTAGCCCTTTGGGAAAGCCGAGTTGATAGTCATGTGTTCCTGCACAGTATTCTCTCACTAATAATAGCTCATTATCAGCAGTTATGGGCACGATCATTACTGCGCCACGGCCACCGCCACGCACTCTTTCGTATTCACGTTGCTCGCCATTCGAAAAAGATAACGAAAGTGCTTCTACCGTGAATAATTTGCTTTTAGCCACGACGTCGCAAGCTAAAATTTCTGGTGGTGTGGGATGCTTTTTATGTGACATAGATCATTATTTGCTATCATGGCGAATAACCTAATCATAAAGCCTTTGAAGTTAAATGCCTATGCTAAATTGGTCAAATATCGATACCGTTTTGTTAGATATGGATGGCACATTACTCGACCTCCATTTTGATAATCACTTTTTTCTCGACGTTGTGCCTAAGGCACACGCAAAACGTCAAGGCTTAACCCTTGAGGCTGCAAGGGCCGACATCCTCGCGCGTTATGACGCAGTAATGGGCCAGATAGAATGGTATTGCCTAGATTATTGGCAAGAGCAACTACAGCTCCCTATTATGGAGCTTAAACGTGAAGTACAACACTTGATCTCCATTCGTGAGGATGTACCAGCGTTTTTAGAGGCCTTAAGAGAGAGTGGAAAACAGCTTATCTTGTTGACCAACGCTCACCCAAACAGTCTAAGTTTGAAAATTGAGCGTACCCAATTCGATAAGTATCTCGACAAATTGGTTTCAACCCATGAATATGGCGTAAGTAAAGAAAGTCAGACGTTGTGGCAACAAGTAGAACGTGATTTGGGCTTTGATAAGTCCCGCACTTTATTTGTGGACGATAGCATTAGCGTGTTAAATGCTGCGAAAGAATTTGGTATTGGCCATTTACTTGCTGTTGCTAATCCTGATAGTCGGCAACCAGAACGAAAGATCACTGAATATCTCTCAGTCTCCGATTACCGTACCTTGCTACCTATTATAGATTAAGCTGGGTAGCGAGCTTTTAGGCCGTCGTACACGTGTGTTTTAAAGTCTGGGTGCGCTGTATCTAGACTTTTCACCACTTCGACTAAGTGTTCGTTATCTTCTTGGCCATTCCATACCTTGATGTAAGAACCATCTTTATAGCCATGGTCTTGGCGGAAAAAGTTAAGCGTGTTTTTACCGACATATCCACGGTATAGGTCATCAATAGACATCCCGATTTGCTGCATACATCCCGCAAACGCATGGGCATCAAACTCACGTTTGGTCACAGCCGCACTTGCAAGTAATTCAAGGGTTTCCTTGAAGTCTTCTGCGGTAGTTGGCTTTGCCAATTCAGCCTCTAATTGAGTCGCTAATTGCTCAAATGACGTTTCGCCATCGATACGTAAAGACAAGCCAAAATGAAAAATATCCACTAGCTCTAAAATCACTTGCTCAGTATCTGGCGTTTGCTTTTTCCACCATTTCCAACCGTAGTGATCTAGCATTTCTGCACACTCAACCCAAATTGCGCGGTACCATTCAAACCCTTGTTCAAACCATTGTTGGTGTACTTTGGTGTTCATGGCATGTTGCATTTCTAGCATAACCACAAGCTTAGTGATGTTTGCAGACATTGTGCTCTCTCTTCATGGAAATCAATTACGAGCGATATCATACCGAAGTGAAAGATTTTCGCCAGCGCTTAGGTCTTCTGAGTCGATATCAACTTGAAACCCTAGGAACTTTTTATGCGTCATTTTATTTTATCGCTCGCTTTGGCTTGTTCAGCCTTTGTCAGCGCAGCTGAAATCACTAATATCGCCGCAGCACCTGAGCAAGTGAGTCCACTCCTTCCAGGCATTGATGCCCCCGCATTACAACTCAAAGATAAGTCAGGTAAAACTGTCGACCTCGCGACACGCTATAAAGAAAATATCACCGTACTGGTGGTTTATCGTGGTGGCTGGTGTCCATACTGTTCAAGACAGCTCGCGGGGATCCAAGAAATTGAACCTCAGCTTGTTAAAATGGGGGCACAAATTATTGCTATCGCACCAGACTCACCTGAGGCGCTGGCAAAAAGTACAATTGAATCCCCTCACTACCAACTGTTGTCTGATAACGAAATGCGTATAAGCCAAGCGTTAGGTCTCGCCTATTTCCTTGATGATAAAACAGCCCTTGCTTATCGCAACAAGTTGGGCGTAAATTTTGTTGATTTTGAGGGGAACGATAAAGTTGCCTTGCCGGTACCAGCAGTATTTGTAGTCGATAAGAAAGGCTTGATCCAATTTCAATATGCAAACCCAAATTACAAAGTGAGATTGGATGAAAGCGTGCTACTAGCTGCGGTCAAAGCAGCTAGTCAACTATAGGAAAAGCACATAAAAAATGGAGTCCGAAGACTCCGTTTTTTAGCGGTTTTCTAACCGGTTATAGTCAAATAAACCATATTCAACGCCACGTGTTTGCTTGGCAATATCGTGAATTAAATCACTGTAACGCCAAAACTCTGGGTGAGTCCTGCGGATCCCATATTGCGCTCGTAGCGCTCGGTAATCAGACTCACTATTCATTTGGCTAAATGATGAGACGAAGTCCTCTTGTGCTGCCTCGCTTTCTAAATACCAAATTGCCTCTGGGTAATCTCCGATAAAGCCTGGCACAATCGTCGCAGTGTCTTCGGTATACGCTCTTTGCCCTTCTTCATTTAACAAACTGGAGATGTTGTAGTGGGCATTATGGTGTAATAGCGAGAACGCTTGATGTGAACCGTCGCTTTGCTTAGTAATTATAAATGAGACCTGTGGAAGCAAATTAATCGCCCTAACGGACATGCTATTGAGTGCCTGCAGTGGCTTGCCGACGGCTTGATAGTCATAATCCCTATTTAGAACGGGCTTAAGCACAGCATGCAGTTTGTCATACAGCTCTTGCTTTGGATCGTCCGTTTCGTATTTTATCCCCGTTGGCGCACCGATTAGTGATTTGCGATTGATAAACTCACTTAAGCTCAGGTGTGACTTACGATACCAATAGCGTTTAATTTCCTGACGATGACTAAGTGGCAGCAGATTTAAAAAGTTTTGCTCACCTTCAAGCCTCAAGAAGTCCATATATAAGCGTGTGATAAGCTGATGACCAATGTTGCCATACACGTCAAAACCCGCCACCAGCAAGTAGTGAATGCGCTCGAACAAAGCATAGTCTAATACCCAAGCTGTTTTGGGAGGCTGGCCGATAAAACCTTTAACCACCGTTGCGCTATCAAAATGACGGAAGATAGTTAATGCTGCATTCGGGTTTTCCCCCTCTCCACGCCAAATCAAGTCCATATTGAGACGCTGCCCATCGGCAAACATCTTATCTGCAAGCTCTGTTTTGGCACGTAAGTAATCCTGCTGCTTAGTGGCGTATTTAGCCCAACTGGAAAGCGGTAACGCATTACTTTGCTCAGCCGCAGGTAGCACCAAATCTTCATCATGTTTAAGCAGCAGCTGGTTCACCGCTTCGTTGCTATTTTTTTCAGGATCAACAAACGCCACCCAAAAATGGTCGTTAATGACGTTAAGCGCTATTTGACCTCGACATACAGGGCCTTTGATAAAGCCTTTTACAATTAACTCGGCCTCATCCAGCATGAATTGATAACGAGAATTGACCGGAATATCTTTGAATACCTTAAATGGGTTTGCTGCAAGCTCTGGCTCATAACCTGGCAGTTCATCCACGTGATAATCCGCTGCATAAAATTGCTGATGTAACCGTGATAGCTTAGCGTCGTTCAATGCCAGTGGCATGTGAGTTTTTGACAAAATGGTACTGCGCACTTGCATCAATCGATAATACACTCTATCGATCTTAGGATCGTCAAACGGACGTACCGAGCTCACCAGTGCGACTGGCTGGCCAGGCGGCGTGCTTGAGCGTACCAATTGAAAAAACGCGGGGTCATCAAGATGAGGGAAGTGGATATGAGCTAAATACCAATGCTCAAAAATATAACGCGCGGCAAGGCGGTGCTTATTGGAGTCCTGATTAAGAAATTGTTCCCACTTTTTCACTTCTTTTTGTGCTGCAACACTTGGCTTTGCAATCTGGCTCATTTTACTGCCACTTTGCAGCCATGCTTCCAAGGTTTTGAATTCATCATGCGTGAGCGCTGGTAAGCCGTAGGGCATACCCGCATGAGGCTGCTGTTTCGCAAGGGTAGAAAACTCATCCATGGTTGGGCAAGACTGCGTTCGATCTAAAGAGAAATCAAACTCTTTACCCAAGATGCCTTGCTCAGGAAAACGATGAGACATTTTTAACAGCAAGCTATTATAAAGCACACTTCCAGCTAGGTTGCTGTATTCAGATTGGTTGCGCTCATTCAGCACTGGGGTAAAACCACGCTCGCGCCACTGTGTCGTGGTTTGAGCATCGAATAACAGCCGAGTTGGTGTTTGTGCTAACAACCGCGTGCCGTCATACACTAATTCCTTTGACAACCCCCTATCTATTCCTTCTGGAGATGACAATTTGAGCTGGCAGGGTGCGTCATAACAACCATGGCAAACCACACAGCGCGACTCCAAAATGGGCTTCACGTTTTGTAAGTAACGTGCACCGCCTTGGTGGTATTGTTCGATTCGTGCTTGGGGTTGTTCCGGTCCAAACATATCATCATATTTAGACACGCCCAAAGCTACACAGCCAGAAAGCACGGCGACAACCACCGCACAAAACAGTGCACGTTTAGACATTTACTCGCCCTCGTCGTCATCCAGCCCAAGATCAAAAGTCGGCATCATTTCTACTGGAGGCGAGACAAACAATGCATCGCTACTGGTGCTCAGCACAGCACTGAGAATAGGCCCGCGATTAATGAGCAATTGCAACTGATGCTCTGCCCCTATCAACTCAGTCACTGTCGTACTAATGTTGTTGAGCGCATAGTCATCAATATGCAAGCTAATATTCTCATCTTCTTTTGGGTTTTGGCACAAATGAGCAAGGAGGTTCTCACTCAACATCACTGATACTTCAGCATCTGGAGAGTCGATATCACGATTCTCGATGTTGTCGTCTAACAAAAAAAGCGGCAGTGATAATGGGGTATCTTGTTGTAATTCCATCAAAGGTTACCATCTGAGTATTTGCTTTATATTAGCACAGTTAGATGGCTGATGGCTGAAAAGGGGGCGACGATGCGCCCTGCTTGATTACCAAGGAAGCGTGTCTCCATTGGAGTGCCAAAAACCACCACTGTTTTCGATAGTTAGGTGTTCAATTCTCTTAATTAAACGTTCCGCCGCAACATCTGGACCAATATCACCGGCAAATCCCACCATCTGCGTTTGCACAAAGCCAGGATGGAATAGTCCAACAGCGATATCTTGGTTTTTCAGCTCGTGAGCCATACTCACACTCGCCGCGTTCAGTGCTGCTTTCGACATTCTATAACCAATGTAACCACCAGAACCATTATCTGCAATCGAACCCATACGACTTGTGATCATGGCAACTTTACTACCAGCTTTGAGGTTATCGAGCAGTGCATGAGTGACTCGAATTGGTCCTAACGCATTAACGTTAAATTGGTGGTCGATATTTTCAAAATCCATTTCCGCTAGCGTTTCATTGTGAAATACTCCAGCGTTATTAATAAGAATGTCTATTTTCTCCGACCCCAATGCCGCCAATAACTTTTTCGCGCCATTTTCCGTCGCAACATCTATATCTTCAATGATATCCACGCCTAGAGCTTCTAGTTCTGCCGATGCTTTGCGAACAACCGCAGTTACTTTGCAGCCTAGAGATAAGTATTGTTTACAAAACTCAAATCCGATCCCACGGTTAGCACCGGTAACCAAAACATGTAGTGTCATATCCTTCTCCTCACGATTTCTATGCTCAAACTATTACAATTGGTATGAGTTTACTAAACTCAAGGTCAATCTCGACTGAATTCATTTTTATGATGTACTTTTTCACTTTCTGACAACTTTGCTACAGTTATAACTCTGACAACCGTAAGGATATGTTGTGAAACTCGCACTTAGCACCTTCTTGCTTTTCTTCATCCACAAGGCGGCGTTCGCCTACCAAATCAATGTCAGCGAGCTGGTCGCTTATCAACTTGGCCAACAGCAAATCGCACAACTCATGCAAAAGATATACGCACCTTTGGACATCACGCCCACACTTGTCGTGTTACCCAGTGAGCGCGGATTAGAATATGTAGATCAAGGGTTTTATGATGCGGAAGCAGGACGCACTAGCGCTATTGCAAATGCCTATCCTAACTTACTGCAAATACCCGAACCACTTGCAACCGTGCAAATGGCGGTGTTTTGTCTCAAGAAGGAGCATTGTACTTTGTCGACCCGGCAAGACTATGTAGTAATACAAGGCAGTTTAATAACGGAGCAAGTTTGTCAGCGTAAAAAGTTGACCTGTAACGCAGTCTCTAACGATGTTTCTGCGTTTCAAGCACTTGAAAAAGGTCATGTAGAACAAATTTTAGCTGATGACTTATTTGCGCTTGGTGCGCTATGTCAGTCAGGACTCGCCGCAGTTTATGTGCGTAGGCTACGAGATGCGAGTTAT
Source organism: Pseudoalteromonas sp. OF7H-1 (assembly GCF_022347825.1). Lineage (NCBI taxonomy): Bacteria > Pseudomonadati > Pseudomonadota > Gammaproteobacteria > Alteromonadales > Pseudoalteromonadaceae > Pseudoalteromonas > Pseudoalteromonas sp. OF7H-1. The sequence goes on from NZ_JAKRFX010000015.1 coordinate 26,416, forward strand.
CCTATTTATCACTATATCAATCGTAAACACCAAGACCTACTGCCGAAATTAACAGCGTCTATCAAGCAGCTAAATAGTAGTGGAGAGCGCGATATTATTCTAAACCGGCTCTCTGAGAGCTTTGCCACTTGCCATGGCAAAGTGATTGAATTAGAAATGCATTAAGTTGAAATATCATCCATGGCAGATTCTATGATAGAGAATACCGCCCCTTGAGGATCTGTTATCACGCTAAAGCGACCTACTTCAGGTATATCTGTCGGCGGTACACAAATTTCTCCGCCAAGCTTTTGGGCATATTCAGCTTTACTATCGCAGTCCAATACCGCAATGTAAACCATCCAGTGCGGAGGAATGTCTTCACCCCATTCAGCCGTCATTTCTAACATGCCAGCGACAGGTTGCTCATTTACTTTGAACAAGGTGTAGTCCATATTTCCCATGTCTTTGACTTCGACTTGCCACCCAAATAATGCTGAATAAAAGTCACAACTTTTGGCGCTGTTTTTACTCACTAGCTCAAACCAATAAGGAGTATTCGCTTCAAGATGACGTTGCGTCCCAATATGACCACCCTCTTGCCATAACGCAAACACCGCTCCACCAGGCTCCTTTAACATTACCATCCGCCCTGCCCCTGGGACATCATGAGGGCCTGCAAGCACTTCAGCACCGAGTTCGTTGGCTTTGTTTAGACATTCATCGACATTGTCTACCGCCACATAAGCAAGCCAGTGACTAGGCATGCCTCCCTGTTGTTGTTCAGCGGTCATCTGATACATAGCAGCGACATCATCGACTTCTTTTTGCAACATGGTGTAATAACAATCTTCACCAATGGGTTGGTCTAGAATTTGCCAATCAAATAGTTGGCTATAGAAGGGTTTTGCTGACTGCCAATCGCTTGAACACAATTCAATCCAACAAAAATAACCGGGTCTAAATTCACTAATTATTGCCATGATAAGCACCAAAATCATTCAAGTGTATTGAATATAGCAGCAGTAGCCTAAAGCCGCCTGAGGCATTTACACAATTTTACAAGTGTGGGAGGTTTATTGTTGTGGAATTAGAAATTAACCTATAGAATCCCGTTCCGCCTTTGAAGACTAGGCGAAATAAAAACAACTATAGGATGTAAAATGTTTAAAACTACTCTAGCTGCAGCGATCGTCGTTGGCGCAATGACTGCCCCTCTAGCTGCACACGCTTCTGATTCTGTAAACCCTTGGCAAGAATGTGGTATCGGTGCAATCATCTTCCCAGATAATGGTGCTGCTGCTGCAATTTCGAATATCATTTGGGACCTTGGTACGACTGCTGTTTCTACAAAGATTTCATCTGTAGAATCTTGTGCTGGTCGTGAAGTAAAAACTGCAATGTTTATTCAGCAAACATTCCCTACACTTGAGAAAGAAATTGCGGAAGGCCAAGGTGAATACGTATCTGCGATGTTAGCAGTACGTGGCTGTGACGCAGCAGCAACAGCTGACATTGTAACCGCTATCAGAAATGACTACGCAGCGCAGCCTGCAAATAACGCTGAAGCACTATACAACATCGTAGAAACTCGCGTTTCGACTAGCTACTCAGCTCAGTGTAACGCAAGCTAAATAGCATAGGTGAGCACATCTAGCGCTGTGCTCACTTTTTTGATGAAGACCGTTCTTAAATATTCAGCTTACAGCTTACTGTTTTATAGTACAGCCACATTAAGCTTTGATACCAACGAGCTGGCCCAAAACACAACGTGGCAAAAACTTCTCCACCTAAAGAAAGATGGCCACAGTTTAATAAAATCAGCTTCTTTTTTTCTATCTGATCACACCCAATTTTCACCAGCTAACGAACTTAATGCAACTATTGCAGCTTTTCAACGTGAGCCTAGTTCACAGTGCCAATTTCCGGCTCGAGCCAAGTGGCTAAGATCCCAAGGCGTTTCGTTGCCAAAAGCGCCAGCTTGCGTGGCTTTTGATGAATGGAAAAATGAAGGTGACTGGGATTCTATCAGCTTAGTGTTTGCCTCTGGATACATGAGCAACCCGGCCTCGCTGTATGGGCATATGTTACTTAAAATCGGCTCTGAATCAGCTCACAATATCCTGTTAGACCGGAGTGTCAATTATGGCGCAATCGTTCCAGAGGAAGAGAATGGGTTAGTTTATATAACTAAAGGATTATTTGGCGGCTATCAGGCTGGCTTTTCAGATCAGCGCTTTTTTCATCATCACCATAACTACAGTGCGGACGAGCTGCGTGACCTTTGGGAGTACGAATTAAATTTAACACCAGATGAAGTCGAATTTATTACAAAACACCTTTGGGAATTACTAAACGCTCAATTTGATTATTACTTTGCTGACGAAAATTGCGCATTTCATATCGCACAACTTATTGAACTTGTGCTTGATAAGCCATTAACGGCTGACCTACCGCCTTGGGTGATCCCTGTCACTATTTTTGATAGATTGAATCAAGCTAAGCACCAAGATAATTCTTTAGTGTCAGCGATTCATTATATTCCTTCAACAAGCAGTGAGTTCTACAACCTATATGAAAAATTAAGTCCTGAGCTCAGATCGTTGGCAATCCATCTTTATCACCATCAAAAAGACTTTAATAATGAAAAGTATCAACAGCTTCCAACTGAGCAAAAAGTAATATTACTTGAAGTATTGATGAGCTTTATACAGCTACAACTCACCTTAGAAAGAGACGAGAAACGCAACAGCGAGTTTAAACGTGTATTGCTAAGAGAACGAATAAAGCTTCCAGCAGGCATCAGTAAGGCGAAATCTCTCTTGGCTATAACACCAAGTGACAAAGCACCACACTTGGCAACAAAACCGTCGAAAGTAAGCCTAGCCATTCAGTCACAACCCGATTCCGAGTATACCGCGAGGTTTGGCTTTAGATTGACATATTTTGATTCGCTTTCTCCAGACACTGCTAGAGTTAAATTTTCAAACTTAGAAATGCTGGATGTAGAACTTGCGCTAGCTGATAACGACATTGATATTTACAAGTTTGACGTGCTGGATTTAGAGTCCTTTAATCCAAGCTATGCAAAAGGGTTTGATAACCAAAACTGGGCTTGGCGCCTACGCTTAGGCTATGAAAAGCTGCAGGCTTATTGTAATGATTGCGCTTTTGTTGGATTAAATACTGCTGCAGGCTACGCCCATCTGCTAAATGCTAGCAGCATCACATTTGCTCTCGCAACAATAGAAACTTTTTCTATAAATAACAATTACTATCTCAGCCCAGGTATTGAAGTTGGCTTACTTTCAAGGCTAAATAATTCTTTTGCATTCAGAACCTCTATCTCGAAAAACACTCATCACGCAGCACATATCAGACTTGAGCTCGCAAACAAGCTTTCGCCTCAATCCGATGTAAGAATTGGTTGGGACTATGCAGAAACATCCCGACTTTCATTACAGTTCAATTATTATTGGGATTAGTGGCTCACTTCGGCTGCCCATACTTAGGTGAGCGCACGCCATAAAGCAAACCATTGCTTGAGTCCGCTGATAATAATCTCTGTGATGCTTTCTGTGAAACTTCAAATCCTTTATCTGAAGTGCTTTCAATCACCTGATTTAGTACCGCGCCAATCAATGCGCCAGCCAAACTGTTATCACGGTCATCTCTGTCTTCACTACTTGACGCTTTTGACTTACCACGCCAAATTACTTGGCCAGTTTTTAAATCAACCAACCTTGCCGATAGCGCGACTGTAGTGTCACTATCTAATACAACGTATGACGTACCATAATCTTGAATCTCTATGTATAAAGCAGCGTCGGCAGCAAAGATTTCATAGAGCTTGTCTATCGCAACATTGTGAACATCCTGAGCCACAGTTAAGCCGTTATTTTTAAAAGTCTCATTGACCAAAGATACTGGAAAAACATAATAGCCAGAGTCTGCAAGTGGCTTCACCACTGTCGCCATGACCCCGTAAGGCGCAACCACCTCATTGGAATTATTGATAGGCGGTAACACCAGTATCGACTTAGGATCGCTTTGAATAAAAGCGCTGTAATCCTGCTTAGGAGCCGTCGCACAGCCATTCAATAAGGCAAAAGTCAAAAGCACCAAGCTCGCTTTAATCCATTTCATCTTATTCTCCCTGTGCATTTTTTAGTAAAAAGTCGATATATTGCCTGGACTCAGGATACAGTTGTTTTTCCTGTTCAAAATACGCAAAACCTTTGCTGTCATCCCCTTGCATCAAATATAAGTAACCGAGATGCGCATACATGCCTGGTGCTGGACTGATCTGCTTTACTTCAGCGCGCGCAATGCTTGACTCTAACTGACTGATCTGCTGCTCAAGCGACTGCCCATCACCTCGAAAGAACTCATAGAGGTTACGTTCGTAAGAACCGTAATAATATTGTGGTGTCGTACTCTGACACCCAGACAATATCAATAGTAAAGTCGCCACAAATATCGTTTGCTTCATAATTTACCTGAGGTTTAGATTAGCTGTGGGGATTGTCTATAAAGGCTTCCAATCGCCTTTCTCGATGCCGCTAACCAAGTTATTGACAGCCTCGCGAATAGCTAAATCCAGTACCTTGCCGTTTAGCGTTGAGTCATACCCTGCAGTGCCACCAAAACCAACCACTTCGCGATTAGATAAGCTGTATTCTCCAGCACCTTGCACCGAGTACACGACTTCTGAACTAGTCACATCAACGATATTCAGATTTACCTTAGCGTAAGCAATTTGCGATTTTCCTTTACCTAGAATACCGAATAATTGTTTATCACCTACTTCTTTTCGACCAAACTCAGAAACATCTCCCGTGATCACAAAGTTAGCACCCTTAATACTTTGTTTTGCACCAGCAAATCCAGCTTCTTGGGCTATCTCTGTCATGTTTTCTCTATCTAAAACAATAAAGCGATTACTCTGCTGTAAATGGGTGGTCAGAATAGTTTTAGCCTGAGAGCCCAAGCGGTCCGGTCCTGAACTAAACACCCCATTGTGAAAAGCTGAACGGTTTTGCAATTTACCAACCGCTAACTGACTTTTTGGGCCATTGTAAACTTGATTATATGAGGCCACTTTTGGTGCTTCTACCGTTCTTGATGCTTCCGTTGCGCAACCCGCGGTTAATCCGACAAACGTCAATGCAATTACAGTGGCGAGCGGTTTATTCATTATCATTCTCCTAGAGTCATATGTGTCTGTCTGTGACGCGACGATTCGTTTTGTTAATAACAATGTAGATAAATTTAGCTGACTTTAGTGTTAATTTTTGTTTGGGAAAAATGCAATAACGCTACATCTAGATGGAATTTTAAAGATAGTGCAAAATCAAACCGAGTACAGCACCGGAAAAAGTAGTGCAGACGACTTTAGGAACGGCCATCAATAAACAGGAAAACCCTCTGCAAGCAATGGCTTATAATTTTATAAGTTTATACTTTGCTTAGTGCAGTACAAAGCACCAAGCAAGATTACTGTTAAAAAGCGCCATACACTTTCCAACAAATTAGCGTTGGCGCATCACGCCTTCTTGAATAGTCGACGCAACTAACTCACCTTGGCGGTTAAAAAATTGGCCACGTACTAGGCCTCGGCCATTAGACGCGCTCGGACTATCAACGCTATATAAAATCCATTCATCCATTCTAAACGGACGATGGAACCACATCGCATGGTCTATTGTCGCAACTTGCATATTTGGCTGCATAAACGACAAACCATGTGGTTGTAGTGCTGTTGGTAAAAATTCAAAATCTGAAGCATAAGCCAGCAAATAGTTGTGGATCCTTCTGTCATCCGGCATGTCACCATTAGCTTTAAACCAAACATTTCTCACCGGGTCCTGTTTTTTAGGTTTAAATGGATTTTGAAAGTTTACAGGGCGCATATCCAGCGGCATTTCTTGCGTAAATTTCGCTCGAAGTGATTCGGGAATGAGGTCCGCATGTTCTTGATAAAAGTGGAGTGATGACTTTAACGTTTCAGGCTCTAGCACATCCGGCATCAAAGATTGATGAGAAACGCCCGGTTCATCCCCTTGGAAAGAGGCGGTCATGTAAAATATCGGCTTACCATATTGAATGGCACTGATCCTACGAGTGCTAAAACTGCGACCATCACGAATGTTTTCGACATCGTAGACTATGGGCTTGCTCGCATCACCAGGACGCAAAAAGTAAGAGTGCAGCGAGTTAACAAAGCGCCCTTCTGGTAAGGTGTATTTTGCTGCGGACAACGCCTGCCCCATCACCTGACCTCCAAACACTTGAGGAAAACCAAGGTCTTGGCTTTGACCTCGATATATCCCTTGCTCAATTTCTTCAAGGCTGAGTAAATCCAACAGATTTTGTAACACTTGACTCATGTTGCACTCCGAACGTCTAGTAGAACTGGCGATAGTCGTTATAATGAGATAATACTTTTACCAAATCCAAGTAGACTCGGACTGGTAGCAAACCAAGTACATTGCTCAAATGAGTATAATACATCATAACTCAAACTATTGGACTAACCCATATGGCTTATTGGCTGTTTAAAACAGAACCCGATGCATTTTCCATTGATGACTTAAAAAACGCGCCTGAGCAGCAAACTTTTTGGGAGGGAATTCGTAATTATCAGGCGAGAAACTTCCTGCGCGACGAGGTTAAGGTGGGTGACTCAGTGTTTATTTACCACTCAAGCTGTAAAGTGCCTGCGGTTGTCGGTATTGCTAAAGTGGTGAAAGCAGCAGAGCCAGATCCACACCAATTTGACTTAAGCAGTGATTATTATGATGCCAAATCAAGCACCGATAACCCTCGCTGGGTAGGCGTCACTCTAGCATACGAGCAGCACCTACGCCCGGTGACCCTGCAGGCGATAAAAGCCAACACTGCGCTCACCGAGCTGGCTTTAAAAAAAGGGGGGCGATTATCCATCATGCCCATCATCGAACTTGAGTGGCAGATTATTTTAGAGATGTCGGGGCAAAGCTAACGTTTTGCTTTGCCTTTTTGTCGCCCGTGTTTAGGCACAATGCTGATATATAGCAGCAAAGCGACCCAAGAAAATAGTAGCGTTCCTATCAGCCAGCCGTTTTTTTCATGCCCTTTGCTGCGCTTGCTTCCTGCAACTAAAGCGACAGGAAGTAAGTAAGCGCACACAACAGCAATCATCAAGAAGAGTTCTTCGAACATAGTGATGACCAGTCAACCTCTGATGCAAGCACTCGCTGTGGTGCAATATAGTGCAAAATATCTCCTCCTGTGATGTTGTAATCCAAAGGTGGGTTTAGATCCATGTCTAGCGCATTTATATCGTGCGCAACACCGAGCAACGTCGCATCATGATGCTGTTTAAAATAACCAAAAATATCACCAAAGGTTAAACAGCTTACCTCTGCAGGTAAGGCTAAGCTGAATTGCGTATCGCCGTGCAGCGTCGACAGCAATTCCTCTTGTACTCGGCTTGAGCCTGGGTCTTGCATGGCTCGCACTAAGATTTCCGCAGACATAGATGCTGAGCATTCAACATTTTTACAATGCTCTCTTAAAAGCAGCGCTTTGCTATCGTCCAAGAAGTGCGCGCTAATATGCGCTTCGGATTTTACTACTCGGCTAAGCTTTAGCGCGGTGGTAAATGTCTGGTTATCATCATCGCCATCAATGATGATTTTGTCAGCCCGCTCGATGTTAATCCGACTTAACTGTTCGTCATCAGTAAAGCTGGTTAACCGCGCAAATGCGACTTCTGGATAGCTCAACAGCGGATGCTCCATGACCTCGGTGACGGCCAATACGATTTTTCTATCTTCGCGTTTATTGTCACCTAAAATGTAGTCCACCATTTTTTTCGTTCTCACATCATGCCAACCAAAAATTACGATGTGGTTTTGCAAATGTGCAAAGTCTTTTTCCCCTGTCATGCCTCTTCTCACCCAATACGTCACAAATTGTCCAGCTTTTCCCAATAACACACCAAATAGCGCAAGGCCAAATGGGATCTGTATAATGGCAACGACTAAACGGCCAAAATCCGTTGTTGCACTAAAGTCTCCGTAGCCAACTGTTGAAGTCGTCACTACGTAGTAATAAAAGAACGTGCTCAGTGGCAATAATGCCGATTCATTGCTGAGCCATAACAACCCCCAAGTCACCGACATATGAATGAGCGTTGCCATAAATAACAGTTGCCAGCTGGCCTTATCCACATGAGCCCGCATCAAAACAACTAAACGCTTAAAAATTATAGGCATATTGCTTCCCTATCAAATACATACTGCTACCTTACTGCAGATTTTAGCCAAAAAACAACACGACATATCGACTTCTTTGATATAGTCTTAGAAAAGGTTACAAGAAGTAATGAGGGGTTAACATGGCTGGCGTATTGGCCTCAGTAGATCAACGCACACAACTGGTGGGTGAAAACCGCCTTGAGTTGCTATTATTTCATCTTCATAGCCGCCACTTTTTTGCGCTCAACGTCTTCAAGGTAAAAGAAGTTGTTAAGCTCCCTCATCTCAATAAAATGCCCAATGCACACCCTAAAGTATGTGGCGTAACCAATATTCGTGGCGAGTCTATTCCGGTTATCGATTTACGACAAGCGATATGCATGCCGCCATGCGACCGAGACAAAGACTGCAACCTAGTGATCACAGAATACAACCGCTCAGTGCAGGCCTTCTTAGTTGGTAAAGTTGACCAAATCGTCAATACTACGTGGTCCGATATTATGCCAACCCCTAAGTCTGTTGGCCGCAATCACTATCTCACTGCACTGACTAAAATCAAACGTGACGGCGTTGAACACATCGTTGAAATTATCGATGTAGAAAAGGTACTTGCCGAAATCGTTGAATACAAAGTTGAGATCCCGCAAGACATTCTAGATAAAGATATCATCAACGAGTTTCATGGCCGCAAAATTCTACATGCCGATGACTCGCCGACCGCTCGTCGTCAAGTTGCCGATACCTTGGCACAATTAGGCATAGAAATCATCCCAGCAACTGACGGCCAAGAGGCGCTCAATGTGTTAAAGCACTGGGCCGACGAAGGTATCGACGTACAAAAAGAATTACTTGCAGTGATCACCGATGCAGAAATGCCAGTTATGGATGGTTATCGACTCACCTATGAAATTCGCAATGACAGTCGCCTGAAAGACCTTTATGTCATTCTCAATACCTCACTCAGTGGCAGCTTTAATAATGCCATGGTCGAAAAAGTGGGTTGTAATGCGTTTCTATCAAAATTCCAACCCGATTTATTGGTAACAGAGGTACAAAATCGGTTGAAGGACGTTTTGCAAAAATAAACATAAACACTGTATAAAAAACCAGTTTATGTTTCTTTATAAATCATAATGTTATCTTTTCTCGGTTAGGTTTGCTTTGCGATATGCTGGGATTTACGGCAACGACTCGGTATACTTGCCATCATTTGAGCAAATAGGCAAAGCAATGGACGTATCAGAATTACTCGACGGCCTCAACGACAAACAGCGCGATGCAGTCGCCGCGCCTCTGCAAAACATGTTAGTGCTCGCAGGTGCGGGGTCAGGTAAAACACGAGTACTCGTTCATCGTATTGCTTGGCTTATGCAAGTTGAGCACGCCTCTGCATTTAGTATTTTCGCGGTAACCTTTACCAATAAGGCAGCCAAAGAAATGCGTGCTCGTGTTGAAGCGACGCTCAATGGCCCTGTTGGTGGCATGTGGATAGGTACTTTCCACGGCCTAGCCCACCGCATGTTACGCGCCCATCACCGTGAAGCTAAATTACCAGAATCATTTCAAATTCTAGATAGCGATGATCAGCAACGAATGATCCGCCGTTTGCTCAAAGCCATGAATATCGATGAGAAAAAGTGGCCACCTAAGCAGTTAAGCTGGTATATCAGCGCGCGTAAAGACGAAGGATTAAGACCCAAAGATATTCAAGCATACGATGTCAATGAACAGCTGATGTTGAATGTATATAGTGCTTACCAAGATGCCTGTGATAGAGCCGGTCTTGTTGATTTTGCCGAGATCCTATTGCGCTGCTACGAGCTATTACAGCAACAACCTACCTTGCTACGTCACTATCAACAACGCTTCCGCCATATGCTAGTGGACGAGTTCCAAGATACCAACAGCATTCAATATTTGTGGCTACGCCTGCTTGCAGGTAGTGACAACAATATCATGATCGTAGGGGATGACGACCAGAGTATTTACGGCTGGCGTGGTGCAAAAATAGAAAACATCAAACGTTTTCTGGACGACTTTAACGCCGAAACGATCCGACTTGAACAAAATTATCGTTCTACTGCAACCATTCTAAAAGCATCCAATGCGCTCATTGAAAACAACGCCGAACGAATGGGTAAAAGTCTCTGGACCGACGGTAACCAAGGCGAGCCGATCTCAATTTACGCCGCTTTTAATGAACTTGATGAAGCACGCTTTGTGGTTGGCAAAATTAAATCTTGGTTACAAGCTGGCAATGCGCTCAGCGACAGCGCCGTACTCTACAGAAACAACGCACAGTCCCGGGTGTTAGAAGAAGCCTTACTTCAAGAAGGGCTAAAATACCGTATTTATGGCGGTATGCGCTTTTTCGAGCGCCAAGAGATTAAAGATGCCTTATCCTACCTGCGCATTATTAGTAATCGTAATGACGATGCGGCATTTGAGCGTGTGATAAACACGCCTACCCGTGGTATTGGTGATAAAACATTAAGTCATATTCGCGATTGTGCACGTCACGAATCACTCTCACTTTGGGATGCAGCCAAAGCTGTGCTTGCGCAAAAGCATTTAGCTGGAAGAGCTGCTACGGCGGTGACAAAATTTATTGAATTAGTCGAGCAGCTCGACGATAAAATTGCCGAGCTTGAACTGGCACAACAAGCGCAGACAGCCATTGAGCAGTCAGGTCTCATGGCAATGTATCAAGCCGAAAAAGGCGAAAAAGGCCGTGCTCGAGTGGAAAACTTGGAAGAATTGATCAGTGCTTGTGGTCAGTATGAGCTGCCTATCGATGAAGATTTTACTTCACCATTACAAGGCTTTTTAGCCTATACCTCTTTGGAGGCAGGCGAAGGCCAGGCTGACGAGCACGAAGACGCGGTACAAATGATGACGCTGCACTCGGCCAAGGGTCTCGAGTTCCCATTGGTCTTTATGGTTGGGGTGGAAGAAGGCATGTTCCCATCGCAACAAAGTAATGAAGAATCGGGCCGCTTGGAAGAAGAGCGCCGTTTGTGCTACGTCGGTATGACGCGTGCCATGGATAAGCTTTACATTAGCCACGCAGAAAGTCGCCGCTTGTATGGTCAAGAAAAACATCACAGCCCTTCAAGGTTCTTACGTGAAATTCCTGAAGACTGCATGGAAGAAATTCGGATTAAAACGCAAATTTCTCGTCCGGCTAACTCGGGTCGATTCAGCCCATCAATCAGTCACGCGACCTTTGAAGATAGCGGCTTTAATTTAGGCCAGCGTGTCCTCCATGCCAAATTTGGTGCAGGCACAGTGCTTAACTATGAAGGTGCAGGTGCTCAATCACGCATCCAAGTTAGCTTTGATGATGTTGGTAGTAAGTGGTTAGTAACCGCCTATGCAAGACTTCAAGCGCTCTAATCTGCCGCTATTACGTTCTCAGCTTGCCGATGCCCGCCATCGGCAACTCTTGCTTATCACCGGCAGTCAAGCTTGGTGTTACGCGCAGTGTCAGCAGCTACTAGCAAACTCAAACGATAATCTTATTCTAAGTAGCAGTAAGACATTAGAAAATGCCGTTTGGCCTGAGCACTTACACCAAATACTCGGACAAGAATTTAGCAACCTAGTCTACGACGGCTTTAGTGGTATTGTGCCTAACAAAATCGCAGCTGCTGCGGGCACGGTAAAGGCAGGCGGCTTACTCCTATTGTTACTTCCCGAGTTAGATGAACTCGCTCACTGGCTAGACCCTGCAATTACCCGCTGGTGCTCAGAGGGACAAACGCCCAAACAGAGCTACTTTTTAAAAAGGTGGCAACAACTCTGGCAGCAACAACCAGCTTGGCATATCAGTGAGCACTTTGGGGTTCAACTGCCCTTAGCGTATCTTGCTGCAAGTTCGGCGGTTTGTGGTATTGAGGAGCAACAAAACGTACTGACACAACTCTCCACAGCATTGGAAAACCAGCAAACACCTGTATTACTAAGCGCTGACAGAGGCAGGGGAAAGAGTGCGCTATTAGGCCTCTTGGCATCAAAGCATCCTACGCAACAATTTGTTATTTGTAGCCGTCACCTTCATGCTCTGCATAGTTGCTTTAGCATGCTTGCTCAAGCACTCAATACCGAGGTTGATGTAAAAACGAAGAAGCTGGCTAATCTCAGCTATGTGGCACCAGATGCGTTACTACAACAAGCCTCTGCACTTGATAGCAATACGGTTATTTTGGTAGATGAGGCAGCCGCCCTGCCGGTTCCATTTTTAATACAAGTCGCTCAACTTGGCTTTCGCTGCATTTTTTCCAGCACCTTAGTTGGTTATGAGGGTAATGGTAGAGGCTACACCTTACGGTTTAAACGCTACTTAGAATCACATTACCCAAGTTATCTTGATTTCACCTTATCGACTCCTATTCGTTACGCATCGAATGATCCACTGGAGCAGCAGATCAGGGATTTATTTGTACTCGAGTGTAAAGCGACATCACCCATACTCACTTCCTCAACCACAATGCGTGCTATTTCCCAGAGTGAGTTGATAGAAAATAGCTCGTTACTTGAGCAAGTTTTTTCACTGCTCGTATTAGCCCATTATCAAACCAGCGTGGATGATTTAAGGCAATTATTAGATGCACCCGATCTGCATTTACAAGGTGCATTTTGCAATAACGAGCTAATAGGAATTTGCCTTGCTGTTATCGAAGGCGGACTCGCTTCAGATCTCGCAGAAGATATTCTAGCGGGAAAGCGAAGACCCGCAGGCCATCTCATGGCGCAGCAGCTAACAACAAGCTTTGGTGATAGCCAGTTTGTCACCGAAAAAAGCGTAAGGATCGTTAGAATAGCCGTGCACCCGGATGTACAACAGCAAGGGATTGGCCGTCGCCTACTGGCGTTCTTTGAAACCACATTACCAGAAGATATCAGTTACATAGGAACCAGTTTTGGCCTTACAGCGCCATTGCTTTCGTTTTGGTCACAACGTCACTATCAGCCAATGAAACTGGGGTTTAAGCAAGATAAGGCCAGTGGTGAGTATGCGGTTTTGATGTTCAAAAAAGTCCGAGGCGACTTAGACAACACTTATACTCGAATATTTAAACAAGCTTTTTTCTATCAGTTACGCTCGCACTATCAACAACTAGATACTGAGGTGGTGAGCGCACTATTAGCGACCTTACCCTTTGAACATATAACTAATGAGCAGCTGGATTATTTGCACTATTTACGTAACAGCAATCCGGTTGAGCAACAAGTATGTCCTTTTATATGGCAGCTGATCACAACCGATCCTCGATTACTTAAAAACTTAACTAAAGTTTCCAAAGCATTAGTAATTCGTCTAATATTACAGCAACATTCGACCCAAGTCGTACTTAATTTGCTTGGATTATCTGGTAAAAAGGCCCTCACCACAACGCTAAGAGAGACAGTGCAGCAAGTATATGAGTATTTTCGGTGTTAAGTTTTTACTATTCGTTTTTGCTTCTGCTGTACTGAATTTTACAGTATCCGCTCAATCTGTGGTGAAAATTGGCATGTCTACTGCCCTTTCAGGGCCCGCAAAAGAGATCGGTCAACAACTGAAAGCGGGTGCCGAGCTACACTTTAACTTTTATAATCAGCACAAAGCGAACGGTGCAGCTGCGATTGAGTTGCAGGTGTTGGATGATGGCTATGAGCCACACAAAACCGTAACCAATGCTCGTAAGCTCGTTTACGAAAATAAGGTCGATGCATTGTTTGGCGTAATGGGCACCCCCACATCTTATGCCATAAAGCCGATTTTAGAGCACTCTAAGGTTCCCTTTCTTATGCCATATACTGGCGCTGAGTTTCTTCAAGAACCACATACATTTAATGTCTTCAACCTCCGCACTAGCTACAATAAAGAAGCACAAGATATCATCCGCTACTTTATTGATGAACAAAAGCTAAAACGGGTGGGTTTACTCATTCAAGCCGATGAATTTGGTCTAACCGTAGAAAAAAGCCTTACCAGAGCGCTTGCGGAACATGGATTAAAACCCGTTGTGATAACGCGTTTTAGACGTAATACAGATGATATTGAACGAGCCCTTGAACAAGCACAGCAGCATAAAATAGAAGGCTTCGCGATGGTAGGCACCTACACGCCACTGTCTAAGTTTATTAATCGCGCCATGGAGGTTGGCCTTGAAACACAATACGCAACGGTTTCATTTGCTTCCTCAAATGAGCTGTTTGCTAGACTCAAAGGTAAGCCCAAAGTTTTAGTCACCGAAGTTGTACCCGACCCTGCGATTTGCAAGGGCAAGCTTTGTGATACTTTTCGCGAGGCAGTTCGCAATACCACACTTTCCCATAACGAACAGGTTTTTGAGGGCTATCTCAATGCCTACTTATTGACGACTGCTATCCAGCAATGTGAGCTGCCCATTGATAGCGATTGTCTGCTAAACGCATTACAACAGGAGTTGGAGCATAACACCGTTATTCGAGAGGTATTTATGCTCCAGCCAGCGCAAAAGAAATTGCCAGTTTACCGCTCCTTTTTCCAATAATGTTCTATGCTTAGTTGATACTGACCATATGCGAGGCTGACATGGATTTAATTAACTTTCGCGTCGGGAAAAAAACAATATCACTGCAAATCCTCGATATTCTATTAACTGAACGCTACGAAGAAAATTTAACGGATTTACCCAATGACAACCCCAGCTTTTTGGGTGTCAAAGATTACATGGGCGTACCGACCCCTATTTTTGATTTAGGGATCATATTGAACAAGCGCTCGTCCTACGAAACCAATCAAGAATTGGTCAGCATGCTAAAGCAGCGAGAGCAAGATCATAAAGAATGGCTTGTCGCACTCGAAGCAAGCATTTTTAACGATGTCCCCTTCACTAAAGCCAAAGATCCAAAACAATGTGCTTTCGGGCAGTGGTATTACGGCTTCAAAACTGAAAATGACGACCTCAAAGCGCTTCTAAAACGCTTCGAAGAACCGCATGCAAAACTACATTCATTAGCAGATAAACTATTAGTGATGTGTGCACAGGGACACAAACAAGAGGCTATAGATACTCTCGCTCGCGAAAAGAGCACCACTTTTAATAAACTCATGCGATTATTTGAATCCGCTCGTGATCAGATCATGCTCGACCATAAACCTATCATCGTCTTTACCACTCAAGATGGCCAAAGTCCGCATATCGGTTTGCTTGTCGATAAGGTAGAAGATAACGTTCACTGTGATGAAAGCGATATTAAATCACTGCAGGAAATGACCAGTATTGGTTTTGAAATAGATGCGCAAACCAAAAAATTGATGAAAGGCTTGGTCAAGATGGGAAAACGCCACAGCGTATTGATTGACCCTAGCGCCATTTTCCGCCCTGAACATTTACAAAATTATGAGCCAGAAGAAACGGAAGAGTACGGCTTATTTTAGAGTTAGTAAATGGAGCACAAAAAACGCCGCAAAAATTGCGGCGTTTTTTGTATTCTAAGTAACCTGTCTTCAAGATAAGTTGTTATCCCAAGCCCAGGTCAACTATTACTTAGCTTGGCGGCTTGCGCGTTTACGCTCGCTTTCAGTCAATAGTTTCTTACGAATACGGATGCTTTCAGGCGTTACTTCTACAAGCTCGTCGTCATCGATGAACTCAAGAGCTTGCTCTAAAGACATAACAACAGGTGGCACAAGGTTTTGTGCTTCATCAGTACCAGATGCACGTACGTTGGTTAACTGCTTACCTTTAAGCGCGTTTACCGTTAGGTCGTTATCACGGCTGTGAATACCAATAACCATACCTTCGTACACTTCAACACCGTGACCGATGAATAGGCGACCACGCTCTTGTAGGTTAAATAGTGCGTTTGTTAGCGCTTTACCTGCTGCGTTAGCGATTAGTACACCGTTCTTACGCTGGCCGATGTTACCGCCTTTGTGTGGACCGTAATGTGAGAACGTGTGGTACATCAAACCAGAACCAGACGTTAACGTCATAAATTCAGTTTGGAAACCAATTAGACCACGTGCAGGCATCATGAAGTCCATACGCACACGGCCTTTGCCGTCTGGAGACATGTCAGTCATTTCTGCTTTACGCAAACCAAGCTGCTCCATGATAGAACCTTGGTGCTCGTCTTGACAGTCAATTGTTACTGTTTCGTACGGTTCTTCTAGCTGACCATCAACATGGCGCAAGATTACTTCTGGACGAGATACAGCAATCTCGTAGCCTTCACGACGCATGTTCTCGATAAGAATACCTAAGTGAAGTTCACCACGACCAGATACACGGAAGCTATCAGGGTTATCCGTTTCTTCAACACGTAATGCAACGTTGTGCACAAGCTCAGCTTCTAGACGCTCAAGGATATTACGAGAAGTTACGTATTTACCTTCTTGGCCTGAGAATGGCGACGTGTTTACAGAGAAAGTCATTGTTACTGTTGGTTCATCAACAGACAGTGGCGGTAGTGCTTCAACATTATTCTGACAACAGATAGTGTCAGAGATTTTCAGCTCACCAAGACCTGTGATTGCGATGATATCACCCGCCGTTGCTAGCTCAACTTCGTGACGGTCAAGACCTAAGTAACCCAGTACTTGGCCAACTTTACCGTTACGCGTCTTACCATCAGCACCCACGATAGTCACTTGTTGGTTAGGTTTAACTGAACCACGTGTGACACGGCCAACACCGATAACACCAACATATGAGTTGTAATCAAGCTGAGAAATTTGCATCTGGAACGGACCTTCAGGATCCGCGTTAGGCGCTTCAACTTCGTCTACGATAGCTTGGAACATTGGTTCCATGTTGTCAGACGGCTCATCTAGGTCAAGTGTTGCCCAGCCGTTGATTGCTGATGCGTAGATCACTTTAAAGTCTAGCTGTTCGTCAGTTGCACCTAAGTTATCAAATAGATCGAAAACTTGATCCATTACCCAATCAGGACGAGCGCCCGGCTTGTCGATTTTGTTGATTACAACAATTGGCTTAAGACCCTGAGCAAACGCCTTTTGCGTTACGAAACGCGTTTGTGGCATCGGACCTTCTTGTGCATCAACTAGTAGTAATACTGAGTCAGCCATCGAAAGAACACGTTCTACTTCACCACCGAAATCGGCGTGTCCCGGAGTATCTACGATATTGATACGGTAGTCGTTCCACTTGATTGCGGTATTTTTTGCAAGGATGGTGATACCACGCTCTCTTTCAAGATCGTTTGAGTCCATCACTCGCTCTTCATTACCACCGCGCTGCTGTAGTGTACCTGACTGCTCAAGTAGCTTGTCTACAAGCGTTGTTTTACCGTGGTCTACGTGCGCGATAATCGCGATATTTCTTAACTTTTCGATGCTCATATTATTACTCAGTGAAGTTGGCCCTCAGTGATCCTAGTCGATCTACGCAAAAATGCGCGTTGAGATTGCCCGATTGAGAATTAAAGGTCGCGTATTATCTACTATTAATGTGACAGATGAAAGTTTATCCAACATTTTTTTCAATAATCCTGATTGGTGCGCGCATAAATCAACAACCTTAAGTCGCTTCAGCACAATCCTATTGCAGCTCTAGTCCATTTATGGCCTTTTATCGTCCGATTATGGACTGAACACTTGTAAATAAAATACAAATGTCATTAATATCAATAAAGTAAGTTTGGCATAGGCGTTGCTGTTTCCCCTGTAGAGTAGAATAACTATCACAACATACCGATACACAATGTGAGCGGATTTGGAGTAAATATGGTAACGCATTCACTTAAAATGGCCTGGCAAAAACTTTGCTGCCATGTCAGTTACACCCTAACAATAATAATTACTCTCGCGCTGACACTCGGTGCGCTGGTAGCGATGTATAACCTAAACTATCAATTGCTCGCAGCTCCGCTTCCTTACCCAGATGCAGAGCGCTTGGTATTAATGCGTGGCGCGTTGGTAGATGACAATAATGAAGTGAAGCAAAGTAATTTTATTCCTCATGCTGGCAGCTTAGAGGCGTATGACAAGCAAGCACAATTTTCCGATATCGAAGTGATGGCCATTCAGAATATCAGTATTGATGTTGAACAAAGTTTACCGAGCAGCCCAACATTTAATACTGGCGCGATCACCCCCGAGTTTATGTCGATATTCAATGTACCACTGGCATTGGGACGGTACTTTTCAGTAGATGAGGGGATAGGTAGCCAACAACCTGTCGCGATCGTTTCACACCAAGTGTGGCAACGTTATTTCGGCGGAAATGCAAACGTTCTAGACCAAACATTGGTATTTAAAGGGGTAAGCTTCAAAATTGTTGGCGTCACCGACGAGCGATTCATTGAGCCAGTATTATCCACACCTAACTGGCACACCGATGTATGGATCAGTTATGACTATAATGATTCTCCAACACCAACATGGCAAAGGAATAATATCCAGACATATCAATTGCTAAAGTTACATGATGTACAACATGCACGTCGCGCAAAGCTTTCTCTTGAAAACTGGCTGAATGAACAACTACAACAACAAACTGCTGGCGAGCAAACTTTCGCTAATAGTAAAGTACAACTTGAATTTGTACCGATAAAAGCTCGTATTATTGGTGAAGCATCACAAGTGAGTATAATGATGCTACTCGGAAGCGCAGTATTACTATTAATCGCATTAAGTAATATTTGTAATTTAGTGCTTTCACGTGCCGCCGAGCAACAAAAAAGCTTTGCCGTTCAAGCCGCTTTAGGTGCCAAGCCTAATCATCTATTTTTCCACATTGCGATAGAGTTAGGACTGTTATTTATCAGCGCAGCAGCATTATCGCTTTTAATCGCTGAGGGGATCATAGGGCTACTAAAGTCAGGAGTTGTCGGCCCACTCGCTCGTTTGCAAGAGCTACAACTCGAAGCGCATACTATTGCTTTTGCCTTTACAGTCAGTACTTTATTATGTTTATTACTTTCTTGGATAGTAAGCCGTCAACTTAACTACCATCATATTATTCAACAGCTGCAAAGCAGTGGTAAAGGCACAGGCATTCAGATTTCCGCGATGACCCGCACTTTATTAATATCATTCCAATTATTTGTTTGCCTGTCACTACTCACTATTTGTCTTGGGATATTCCAAACAAGCTGGCAAAACTTGCAGCGTGACACAGGGATACGAGAACAAAACACCTATCAAGTAGCACTAAACTTAGGTACTTTGCTACAGCAGATGAGCCGCGAGGAGCGTTCACAACTGCTTTTATCTGCCGTTGACTCGTTAGCAAAGTTACCACAGGTAACCAAAGTAGGCATTGGCGGCTATCCCCCTTTTTCCTATTGGCTGCCGGGCTTTTCAAATCGTCAAATGCAATTTGAACCAGGTATAGAAAAAAACTCGTTTGAATATCAAAGTACGGCTGGTACTTGGCCATACTTTGATACCTTTGGGGCAACACTTATTGACGGTAGAACTTTTACTCATGAGGAAGCCATTAATAATGCGCCCGTTGTCATTGTCAATCAGACCCTAGCTACGCAATTACGCCAGCAAGGGCAAGTATTGGGCGCTAAACTATATCCTAGAAACGGCCAACAAAGCGTTGAGGTGATTGGTGTTGTCGAGGATATTTATCTTCCCAAACAATCTAATATTGCAAGGGTTTTCATCCCCTCAGTGCCAACTGGTTACCCCTTTGTGTTAATTGAAACTCACGCACATGCCACAATTAGTCGAGCGGAAATAAATCAGGCACTCACAGGTATCCATCCGCAAATGCGCGTCTATAACTTTCAGTCCACGACCATGCTTTTAGCTACGCACTTACAGCAAGCTCGTGTCATTAGCATGTTCACTTTGATGCTATCGATATTCGCACTTGCGCTTGCGGCACTTGGTATTTACGGTGTATGTAAGTACAGCGTAGCGTTACGTCGGTTTGAGTTAGGCGTGAGAATGTCGGTTGGTGCAACACCGGTTGCCGTGTTTAGACTGGTATTACAAGATAATTTGCGCCCTGTTATTGCAGCAGCGTGCGCTTCTATCTTGGTGTTATTGAGTATTGCGATACTTCAAGATACGCTTGTACCTATTACACTAGATAGCGCTATCCACTGGTTAATTTCACTTGCCACTGTTATCACCTTAGTCACAGGTGTTACGCTACTATCTTCAAGAAATATTATTGCCCGCCCTGCATTACATGCACTACGCGGAGAGTAATAGAGCGATTGAGATGATAATAATAAATCAAGGAAGCTTACTGTGAGTGCTAAACCACAAATATTGCTAATAGAAGACAACAGAGAAGTAAGATTAGCTGCGCGGTTTGTATTGGAAGATTTAGGTCTAGCCGTCGAAGAAGTCGAAAATCCAGTGCAAGCACTCAGCTTTCTTGAACAACACCAGCCTAGCTTGATCCTACTCGATATGAACTTTGAGCTAGACTCTACATCGGGGCAAGAGGGACTCAGGTTTCTACGACAGCAACAGCAACTTGGCAATACCACCCCTATTGTAGCTATGACCGCATGGTCACATACTGAGCTTGTGGTTCAAGCCATGCAACTGGGCGCGGCAGATTTTCTAGAAAAGCCATGGAAAAACCAGCGCTTTGAACAAGTTATTAGAGGCCAATTACAACTCAATAAACTAAAAAATAAAAGCCAAGCTTTTCAGCATGCCCTCGCTGGAAATGCTAAACCTGTGTTATGGCGCAGCAAAGCCATGCAACACCTGATGACGCAACTAGAAGTTATGGCTCCCACGGATGCCAATATTCTGTTAACCGGAGAGAATGGAGTTGGCAAAAGCTTAATAGCCCAATGGATACATCAACACTCGCAGCGTGCAGCGCAGCCATTTATTTCCGTCAACATGGCAACCATCCCTGAGCAACTGTTTGAGAGTGAGCTTTTTGGTCATACCAAAGGCGCATTCACTGACGCCAAATCAGACCGTGCAGGACGGTTTAAATTGGCGGATCTTGGTACCTTATTTTTGGATGAAATTGGCACTCTTCCGCTTGCACAACAAAGTAAGTTGCTGCGAGTGCTAGAGTCTCGAGAATATGAAGCAGTCGGCTCAAGCGTCACTGAAGTCGCAGACGTGAGGCTCATCAGTGCAACGAATGCAAAATTAGAGCAGTTAATCGCTCAAGCAGAGTTTCGCCAAGATCTTTTCTACCGCATCAATACCTTCACAATCGAAATCCCCCCCTTGCGAACACGTCCTGAAGACATTGAATTATTAGCGGAGCACTTTATCAAAACCCATGGTCAGCGGTATGGAAAAACACAATGTTGGCTTACACCCACAGCGCTAAATCAGCTAAAACAGTACGATTGGCCAGGTAATACCAGAGAGCTTGGGCACTTG
The DNA here is from genome assembly GCF_022347825.1 of Pseudoalteromonas sp. OF7H-1. Classification (NCBI taxonomy): domain Bacteria; kingdom Pseudomonadati; phylum Pseudomonadota; class Gammaproteobacteria; order Alteromonadales; family Pseudoalteromonadaceae; genus Pseudoalteromonas; species Pseudoalteromonas sp. OF7H-1. The sequence continues at coordinate 47,959 of NZ_JAKRFX010000015.1, forward strand.
CTCGAACGCGCCGTGCTACTAACACAAACGGGTGAAATCGGCCCCGAGCACTTACATATGAGCACGCCTTCACAGCCAAGTGCGAATAATTCCATGTCACTGCCACTCATCACATTGGAGCAAGCAGAACAACAACTGATTACTCAAGCTTTGACTAATACGGCAGGAAACAAACAACAAGCTGCTGAGTTACTGGGGATCACTAAGCAATCACTCTACCGACGCCTTGAAAAATATGCACTTATTTAAAGAACCCTTGGCGCGCTATTTCGTAGGTAAGTTTTTGCTACTCATCGCCATTGAAATTGCGGGAGTGTGTGTCGTCAGTTGGCAAATGGGGATTCGCATACCTATTTCCATGCCTCTACCCACCTTACTCTTAATCGTTGGCCTGATTGTCTGCCAAGGACTATTACTAAAACAGCTTTACAATCGTTGTAAGCTATCGTTTGAACGCTGTGGCTACCAAGCCGAAGCATGGCTTAAACGCGACTTTAGCCTAAAAGCCAAACCGACATTTTCTTCGGGCGTTGTCGCCCAGCTTCACAATCAGCTGAATGCGCTCTCCGATATGCTACAAAGTGAAAAAACCGATGAAGATATGCAATCTTTCCTCGTTGCTGAACTGATCAGTGTGTTAAATACCCCGATGCTTATTTTCGACCAGCGTATGCAACTGTGCTTTGGCAATGACGCCTCCTTTCAATTATTTCAAAGGCCATGGCAAACCCTACGATATAGCCACCCAGAGGCGATAGGGTTAACTCCTTCTCCACAGTGGCATTTTATCGATATACAGAACAACAAGCGCTGGCAAGTGAGACACAGCACCTTTACTCAGCAGAGTCAGTCATATCATCTTGTCGTCTGTATCGATATTCAGCAAGCACTGCGCGATCAGGAGCTTCAAGCTTGGCAACGCTTGATCCGAGTGATTAGCCATGAAATAAGAAATTCCCTCACCCCAGTGTCCGCCATACTGGAACGCCTACAAACTCGCGCAAAAGACCCAAGGGATCACGAAGCATTTAATATCGTACTTGAGCGGTGCTTCCATTTGCAGGATTTTATCCATAAGTACAGCCAGCTCAACCAACCAATAAAAGTAGAGATAAAACGTCTGTCGGGGTTAGAAGTGAGCAAAACCGTTCAAGGCCTTTTCACCGATGTAGCGTGGCAAATTGAACTTTCTCCGGTCTACTTCCATGTTGACCCAACCCTATTTAATCAAGTGCTAATCAATATCATCAAGAACGCCATAGAAGCGAGCCCCGCGGGCTCTGTGCTTACACTGAAGCTATATACCAAAGACAATATTGCTATCTTGGAGGTGCTTGATGAAGGTACCGGCGTTGCCAACCACGATAACTTATTTGTGCCATTTTACTCCACCAAACAAACCGGGGAAGGTATTGGCCTTTACCTTAGCCGCTATTTTGTCGAGCAAATGTCTGGTTCCATTAGCCTTACCAATCGTCAGGATAAACAGGGAGCGATTTGCCAACTCGCCTTTCCTGTGCCACTTAACTGACCCAATATACTCAGTCCAGTTTTTGAATTCTCACGTCCACAATCGGACCTTCCGGTAAAACAAAAACACTAAATACCAACAAAAACAATAGGATAAAATTTGGCATATCGTTTGCTCTCATTAGTTAACCGATTAAAGCAAGGTAACTGATGATGGACGTATTAAAACAAAAACAAGCAAAGCCGCTACATAAGCTAGGACTTGTAATCGCAATCCCCCTAGTGCTGATATTCGCTTGGCTTAGCCTTAAGCTATTCTCAACATCGGACGAGTTCAAATTACCAAGACAAACGATCATTGTTGGACAAGTTAAGCAAGGTGATTTAGATGTTAGCGTTGACGGCTATGGCGTGCTTCGCTCAAATAAACAAAAACTGATCACCACACAAGACCCGGCTACCGTCTATGAAATCTTAGTACGCCCCGGTGGTGAAGTTCAGCCTGATACCATCATTTTGAAGATGCAAGACCCTGATCTCTTACAGCAATTAGAAAGTGCTGAAATGGAGCTAAACCGTCAGCAAGCAAACTTTCGCAGACAAAAACTCGCAAACCAGCGCGAGTTATTAATGGAAGTCGCCACCCTTGCCGAGCTTACCAGTGAGCATCAATCGTTAGTCATGCGCCGAGAAGCTCAGCAAACCCTCAGAGACCAAGGCGTTGTCCCCGCCATTGATGTAAAAACCGCAGAGCTTGAAGAACAGCAGCTGTCAGAAAGAGTACAACTACAGCAAACACGTATAGAACAGCTAAAGCTATTACATTCGGAAGATTTAACCATCTCGCAAGAACTGATCAACCAAGCTCAGTCTCTTTTCGCCCGGTTAAAAGAAAGAGAAGCGAAACTAACAGTCCGAGCAGGTACAGAAGGTGTGTTGCAACGGCTCGCAGTTGAACTTGGACAAAGTGTTGTAGCCGGCCAAGAACTTGCTCAAGTTGGCAGTACCAACGACCTTCAAGCACTGGTCAGAGTATCTCAGTCTAAAGCAGAACAAATTCAGGTAGGTCAATTTGCTACGGTCAATACACGCCGCGAACAAGTGCCAGCGAAAGTCACAAGGATCAGCCCGCAAGTACAAGAAGGTACCATTGAAGTTGAGCTCACTTTTGTCAATGGCGTTCCTGATTCTGCGCGTCCAGAACTTAACGTAGATGCGCAAATTAGCACACATCAGTTGAAGAACGCACTGTATGTTGAACGTCCAAGTAACACTCTATCACACAGCCAGCAGACGCTCTTTGTGTTAAACAATGACATCGCAACCCCTCAGATAGTGTCATTTGGTATTGATGCAGGCAAATTCTTGCAAATTGAAAGCGGTGTCACCCCAAATCAACAAATCATACTCTCTGATACAAGTACTTATAAAAACGCTAAACAAGTACGGATCATTCAATAATAAATCATCATTAGGATACGATTATGAAAGAAACTATTTTAACCATGTCAGGGATCACCAAAATTTTTAGTACCGAAGAAATGGAAACTCACGCATTGCGTGGGATTGACTTGGAAATATATAAGGGTGATTTCGTGTCAATTTGTGGCCCTTCTGGATGTGGTAAATCTACCCTGCTGTCAATTCTTGGTCTGCTAGACATGCCAACAGATGGTAGCTATAAAATTGAAGATCTTGAGGTTAGCCAATTAACTTTAGCGGCGGCTGCACATATTCGAAACGAAAAAATTGGCTTTATCTTTCAGTCATTCAACTTAATTGATGAGCTGACAGTCTACGATAATATCGCGCTGCCATTGCGTTATCGTAAAACCCCGATGAGCAATGCCGATATTGATCACGCTGTAATGAGTTGCCTGACAAAAGTAGATATGGCACACCGCGCAAAACATCGCCCAAACCAGCTCTCAGGCGGTCAACAGCAAAGGATTGCTATTGCCCGTGCACTCGTCGGCAACCCCGCATTACTGCTTGTTGACGAACCTACAGGTAACCTTGACTCAAAAAATGGTGATGCCGTTATGGACATGTTGAAAACGCTAAACCTAGAAGGGACGACATTATGTATGGTGACGCACGATCCTAGATATGCCGATATGGCGACACGCAAACTACACCTTCTAGATGGCAAAATACTGGCCCCCCAAACACACACTAACGCCAACGCAGTCGTTGACACGTTTTAGTCCATGATGGAAGCGAGGAAAGTAATATGCTTGTCAAAGACATGAGTGCCAGTCTGTACTCTCTGAGTAAAGTAAAAGTATTTACCATCACGATTATCTCTACGCTAGCACTCACACTAGGTACGCTCGTGGCGATGTTTAATTTAAACTTTACTATTCTCTCTGCGTCGTTGCCTTACCCCAATGCAGAGCAGCTTTACGTTTCAAAAGCAGTGCACTATATCAAGGATAGAGTGGAGTTTGATGATTTCACTCCGATACCTATGCTGCTTGAGATCTATGAAAATGAAAAAACGCCGGAGTCACAAACCGCCCTCTTTGGCTATTCCGAAGAGGTGATTAGAAGTAAAGTTGAAACGCCGCAAGTCAATACCACTTACACCACCCCTGAATTTATGCCGATGCTAGGATTTACTTTTCACTTAGGTCGTGGACCGAGCGCAGACGAAGGCCTTAATTCAATGCAGCCAGTCGCGGTATTGTCCTATCAAGCTTGGCAAAAATATTATGGTCAAGCAGCCGATATCGTCGGACAATCTATTCAAATAGACCAAGTGAATTTTAAAATCATTGGTGTGCTATCAGAGCAAAATCGCGAACCTGAAATGCTTACTCCAGGCCGTCTGACTGACGTATGGTTACCTTGGGATTATTATTCATTTCAACGCCGCGATGCTCAGCACTGGGGGATCACAGGTCCTAATCGACACGTGTTGATTAAAAAAGCGGGGGCGGTAGACATTCCCACTATCAACCACCAGTTATCCACGCATTACAATAGCCGTTTTAAAACCCAAACAGCCAGCTCTTCTTTTTTTGATGATATGACCATTACGTTGGAGCTGTTACCGCTGCGAGAAAAAATCCACGGTGATAGTGCCAGCAAAACTATTTGGCTACTGTTAGGCGCACTATGCCTGCTACTCATTGCTTGTGCCAACATTGCTAACCTTATTCTAGCCAGAGCAGTAAATCAGCAACGTGATATGGCTATCAAGGCTGCACTTGGCGCTGGACGCGGCCACTTATCGCGGGGCATATTTATCGAGCTCTTAATCCTCACAAGCTGCGCCGCAATGCTTTTCTTCGCGGTGAGTGAGTTATGCTACTACTTACTTAGGCTGGTGGCTGCAGATAGCCTACCTGGCGTACTCAACCTCAGCACAAATTTCATCACGGTTGCCTTGTGCTTAGTTCTTGCCGTGTTATTGGCATCGCTCGGTGCATGGCTCGTGAGCAAACGCATTAACTTTAAGCAACTCAATAGCCAACTTCAAAGCAGCGGAAAAGGCACCGGGATCCAAATCAAAACAGAAACCCGAAAAGCCTTAATTTTTAGCCAACTATTTCTAGCCAGCCTATTATTACTCGCTTGCTCGCAAACTTTTATCAATGCATGGGGGTTACTCAACCAATCACCTAATTTCTCAACCTCTGAGCGCTATGAGGTTGAACTCAACCAACTTGTAGAGCAACGTCCAGCCCGTGAACAAAGAGATGCATTTTATGCTGAGCGCAGACAACAATTACTAGATGTTACCGCTGCGCTCAAACAAAACCCACAATTCAAAGCGGTCAGCTTAACTACTGGCACACCGATTGAATTTGGGCTCAGTACGTTTCTTGCAACTGATTCAGGATTCCAGACGCAGTATTCAGTGTCTGGTAACATCGTTGATGAATCTTATCTGCCGCTAATGGAGATTAGTCTGCTACAAGGCCGCAATTTCACTACTGAAGAAGTCAATAGCCAATCAGCTGTGCTTATTGTTAATCAAGCCTTTGCAGAACAACTTGCGCCACAAGGAGACGCTATAGGTAAACGCTTTTATTGGCTCAATGGCCGTCGTCATATTCAGTATGAAATCATCGGTATTAGTGAAAATTTAGCCATTCCAGATAAGCCTGATACCGCTCGTATGTGGGCTGTGGACAGACTGTCAGCCTATACACCAGCGTTTATTATTCAAACGCACACAGGGCAGCAGATACTTCCCCAATCCATAAACCAAACCATGGCGCAAATATCTACACGCTGGCGCGTTGCTGAAATTCAACCTTTGTCTCAACAGCTATCTAACTCGCTCGCAATTCACCAAGTTGCAGGTTGGGCTGCGCTATCTCTGGCAACCATCACCTTACTGATCGCACTAATTGGCATATATGGCGTACTTAATTACGGCGTTTCTATGCGTCGCTATGAACTCGGAGTGCGTATGGCAATTGGTGCGTCGCCAAAAAGTATTGTACTTGGATTACTAGGAGAAAATACCAAAGTGATCTTTACGGCTCTTGGATGTGCGACATTTGCAACCGTTGCAGCTATGGCTTGGCTGGCAAACTCGGAGGTCATGTTTAGTGTCTCCCTGCTTGGATTCGTATTACCACTGTCGCTTATCATCGGAATTACCGCTGCAACAACTGTATTAGCTGCCAGCGGGGTTATTACTAAGCCCGCATTATACTCGTTGAGAAGTAACTAGCCTAAGCTTCGATAAAATTAACTCCCTGAAGGCAGGGCGTCTCCCTCAAGGCGCCTTGCTTTTTTTATTAAAACACGACCCCAGATCCCCGCTATCGAATTAAATTAATTTTTGCTTTGTTGCGTTTCATAATCTATACCAATACTCCAAACACTTACTCGAAGATAAAGTGACTATCACAGGGAATCGCTTGCACCAACATTGCGCACCATAATGAAACATTTACGCACCAAATTAGTGCACCAAGCTAATCCCTAAATTTCCCAAAAGTTAAAAATCAATATTTATCAAAAACTTAAAAACATGGCACAGATCAAGCTTATCTGTGTGCAATTGCAGTACATTGCAGCAAAAAATAACCCAACGAGTCGGAGGACACATGTCACAATCGGTTTTAGATTTTATTAAAGAGCACGACGTAAAATTTGTTGATTTACGTTTCACAGATACAAAAGGTAAAGAACAACACGTATCGATCCCACATCATCAAGCCGATGAAGACTTCTTTGAAGACGGCAAAATGTTTGACGGCTCATCTATCGCTGGTTGGAAAGGCATCAACGAATCTGACATGGTACTTATGCCTGACGCAGAAAGCGCTAAGCTAGACCCATTCGCAGAAGAAACAACGCTTATCGTTCGTTGTGACGTAGTTGAACCAAACACACACCAAGGTTATGAGCGTGACCCACGTTCAGTAGCTAAGCGCGCTGAAGAGTTCATGCGTTCAACGGGTATAGCAGACACCGTATTATTCGGTCCAGAGCCAGAGTTTTTCTTGTTTGACGATGTTAAATTTAAAACTGATATGTCTGGCTCAATGTACAAAATCGATGCTGAAGAAGCAGCTTGGAACTCAGATAAACACTACGAAGGCGGCAACACAGGCCACCGTCCTGGCGTAAAAGGTGGTTACTTCCCAGTAGCACCGGTAGATTCGTCTAATGATTGGCGTGCAGCTACTTGTTTAGTACTTGAAGAAATGGGCCACGTTGTTGAAGCGCACCACCACGAAGTAGCAACTGCTGGTCAAAATGAGATTGCGACTCGCTTTAATACTATGGTGACTAAAGCAGACGAAATCCAAGAGATGAAGTACGTTATCCACAACATGGCTCACCTATACGGTAAGACGGCAACCTTTATGCCTAAACCAATTGTTGGTGATAACGGTTCAGGCATGCACTGCCACCAATCACTTGCTAAAGACGGCAAGAACATCTTCGCAGGCGACAAGTACGGCGGCCTATCTGAAGAAGCGCTTTACTACATTGGTGGTATCATTAAGCATGCTAAAGCAATCAATGCATTCACTAACCCAGCAACAAACTCTTATAAGCGTCTAGTACCAGGGTTTGAAGCGCCAGTTATGCTTGCATACTCGGCACGTAACCGCTCAGCATCAATCCGTATCCCTGTGATCCCATCAGAGAAAGGTCGTCGTATCGAAGTACGCTTCCCAGATCCTGCGGCTAACCCATACCTAGCTTTCGCAGCTCAGCTGATGGCTGGTCTTGACGGTATCCGCAACAAGATCCACCCTGGTGATGCAATGGATAAAGATTTATACGACCTACCAGCGGAAGAAGCAGCAGAAATCCCAACTGTTGCAGCATCACTTGATGAAGCCCTTGCTTCTCTAGATGCTGACCGTGAGTTCTTAACTCAAGGTGGCGTATTCACTGACGACCTAATCGATGCGTACATCACGCTTAAGTCGAAAGAAGTTGAAAAATTAAACATGACAACTCACCCAGTTGAGTTCGAAATGTACTACAGCGTTTAATCGCTAACAGACTACTACGCTCAGTACCGCGGTATTGAGCTTGTAGAGCCAAAACTCATTATGCGTTTCTGGCACTCTTAATCATATGTGTTCTCAAGCCCGTTGTTACGGGCTTTTTTAATGTAATTCAAAAGCTTAAAGAAAGTCGCCTTTATGTTTTCATTATGGGAATTATTCATTTGTAACTCGCAATTCCAACTGCTCTATACTACAGTATGAACAGTAGTTTGCTCTGGAGATTTGTGGTGCGTCAGTGGTTTCTTATAATGTCGGTTAGCATGACGCTAGCCCTAACAAGCATTGATGCTGCAGCAGAGTCCAACCCAAAAATCTATCGCTGGAAAGACAAAAACGGCCATTGGGTCTATTCGGATGTACCGCAACCAGGTTCAAAAGAAGTCAAACTCAACGCCAGCGCTTTAACCATGCCAAGTGTTGATACTAAAATTCTCGAGCAAACGGACACGACACCAACTATTCAATATACAGCTAAAATCACTTCTCCTGAGCATGAGCAAACTATCCGTGATAATAGCGGCAGCGTATACGTAACAGGCACCATAGAGCCAAGATTTACCCAAGGTTTAAGCGTGCAACTCTTTCTCAATGGAACAGCCACAGGGCCAAAACAAAGTAATACTCAGTTTGCTTTGCGGGGCATTGATCGCGGCGAGCATTCTGTGGTTATGAAAGTGTTTAATCAAAAAGGTATGTTAGTCGCCCAAAGTGATGTTCATAAGTTCTTTTTGCACCGCAATACCGTAAATAATTAAAGCGATATTGCTTACCTACACTGGCTTGCAACCAGTAGTTGCAAACACACCACGCTCATTTCCTCTGGTATTGAGAAAGCCAAATTCGACATTTCATTGTGTTCAATCCACAACCTTTGCTCACCAACTTGAACTTGATAGTAGACCTCAGCCTTTGTTCGCAATAAATATTTATCTCGCCAGTTAGGTTGGACGACCCGCACCACACCTGTAAGGGTGGTTTTCTCGCCATTCGTAGCCCGATGTAAATTAGCGGTTTGAGGAGGAAAGCAGTTAATCTGTTCGGTAACATACTTAGCGCTTTGAAAGTCACACCCGTTCATACAGAACATGACAAACAGGCTCCCCCCACAAAAACGAGCTAGATGTATTTTTTGACACAAAGCATTAATAATCTCAGCACCTTAAAGTTGGCATGCTTTATTAATAACAAGTTTAGGATACGAGTTCGAAAACCCCTAGTTTCTGAGCTTAGGTAATAATTTACTTTAATGGATGCAAAGCTATGCTATTCTCATTGCACCGCATTGGTGCACGGTGAACATATATGGATCAACATAACTCGATTGACTTGGATAAAGTTTGGCAATCTCTCTCAACCGCGATTTTAGTGCTCGATCAAAATTTAATGATTCACTATGCCAATTACAGCAGTAGTGAACTACTGGGACTCAGCACAAAACGGCTTGTCGGACTGGCGATTGATAGTGTGTTTAATCATCATCATATAGACCTGCCACGGCTCTCTAAATACGTGCTACAAGATGGCGTAGACTGCCAGCAACACAGGGTAGACGTGGTATTTGTAGATAATCGTGTTGCGACACTAAGTCTGCATGCCAGACGAGTTTACCTTGCAGACAAGGCGTATATTTTAGTGGAATGTCGCCGTGTTGATGATGCCCTGCGTTATGACCAAGCATCCAATCAAATGCACCAATTTCAGGCAGCTCGAAACCTCATTCGCGGTCTTGCCCATGAAATAAAAAATCCACTTGGTGGGATCCGCGGTGCGGCGCAATTATTGCAGTACGAAACTGATCAACAAGAACGGGAAGAATGTGCCACACTCATTATTGAGCAAGCAGATAGATTGCGCGAGTTGGTAGATAGATTGCTTGGACCCAATCAGTTACCACAAAAAGAGCCGTGTAATATCCATCAGGCGTTAGAATCGGTGATTAAGTTAACCACCTTGGAGCGCGATGCCGATATCACCTTGGTAAAAGATTATGATCCCAGTATTCCGGCTATCGTGATAGATCAAGCCAAAATTCAGCAAGTTCTGCTGAATATGCTGCGCAATGCTCAACAAGCACTACAGCATGACGGTACGATCACCATAACAACGCGCATTAAACACCGTCTGCATCATGGTGAGCGACTATTGAAAAAAGCATTACTCATCCGTATCAGCGACAACGGTCCAGGGATCGCCGATGAGGTAAAAGAGACATTGTTCTTTCCGATGATCACGAATAAAGAAGGAGGCTCTGGACTTGGGCTCTCTATCGCGCAAACTTTGGTCGAGCAACACCAAGGATTTATCGAATGCGATAGTTGGCCAGGACACACTGAGTTCAGTATCTACCTTCCCTTTGACAACACCGAAACAGGAAACGTGCAATGAAATCAGTTTGGTTAGTCGATGATGACGCTTCAATCCGATTTGTTTTAGAAAAGGCGTTAAAGCGAGCTGAGTTTGAAACCGAGAGCTTCGCCAGCGGTCAAGATGTATTGACCGCGCTTGAATATGAGCAACCTGCGGTGCTGATCTCAGATGTACGTATGCCAGGTATCGATGGCATGGCCTTGTTAGATAAAATTGCAGGGCTCTACCCAAACCTGCCGGTGATCATTATGACCGCGCACTCGGACTTAGACTCTGCGGTCAACGCATTTAAAAAGGGAGCGTTTGAATACCTCGCCAAACCTTTCGACTTAAATGAGGCCGTTTCCCTTGTGCAACGTGCATTTCGCGCAGGCCAGCAAACTAAAAAGCAAAAACGCCACAGTGAAAAAGCCAATAGCCCCGACATTATTGGTGAAGCCCCAGCGATGCAGGAAGTGTTCCGCGCCATCGGTAAACTTTCCGCTTCAAGCATGAGTGTATTGATTAACGGCGAATCAGGCACGGGTAAAGAGCTTGTGGCAGGCGCGCTGCACAATCACAGCCCGCGCAAAGAGGCTTCTTTTATCGCGCTCAATATGGCCGCCATCCCCAAAGATCTCGTCGAGTCTGAGTTGTTCGGCCATGAAAAAGGCGCTTTTACCGGTGCTGACAGCATGCGCCGTGGTCGCTTTGAACAAGCCGACGGTGGCACCTTATTTTTAGATGAAATCGGCGATATGCCACTGGACGTACAAACTCGGCTATTGCGCGTACTCGCCGATGGTGAGTTTTATCGGGTTGGTGGCCACAACAGTGTAAAAGTCGATGTCCGTATCGTCGCGGCTACCCATCAAGACTTAGAGACACTGGTCAAGCAAGGTAAATTCCGTGAAGACTTGTTTCACCGTCTAAATGTCGTCAGGTTAAAACTACCAGCCTTACGTGAACGCCCTGAAGATATCGCCGCCCTGTGCGATCACTTTCTTGCAAAAAGCGCAAAGGAACTAAAAGCCGAGCCAAAAATCATCTCCAAACATGCTCTGCAAAAAATGCAGGCGTATCATTGGCCAGGCAACGTTAGGCAATTGGAAAACACCTGCCGCTGGTTAACGGTAATGGCCCCGGGTGAACTTGTCACCCCAGCGGATCTGCCCGAAGAGCTAGAAAAGCCACAACAGATTGACGCCTTAGAGCATGGCAATTGGCTGGACGCATTCCAAACTTGGTTAGACTCAGAGTTACGTAAAGGCAAAGACCATATTTGGCCCGATGTACAGGCACAATTAGAAACACGACTAATCAAATCCGCACTCAATGCCTGTCATGGTCATAAGCAAGATGCGGCGTTAAAGATAGGTTGGGGACGCAATACATTGACCAGAAAGCTAAAAGAGAGAAATATTCAAGATTAGACAACAAGCTGAGTATTATGACTCAGCTTTTTCCCCACTACTCCAGTTCCCAAAATGAATAATATCTGATTGAAAATCACACAAACAACCAGTAGCTTGGACTATGCCGTATCTTGTTACTCGGCATAACTTACATTTTGTAAAGGAATCACGATGAAAATTACATTGAATAAAAAACCACTAAAACATTTATCTAACAGCAAGAAGCTAGCAAATGAGCTTACACCGCAAGCTGCTGGTGGTTATGATGTTACCTCACCACACAATAAAGGCTGTATCAGCTATCAGGGGATGACATGCCCTACTTCGCCGTACGATCCCGCTTGCTAGAATGATTTAACTCATGTCGCTTATCGTTATATACCAATCCACATAAATAGTTGGCGACATAATCAAGTAGATTGGTGTAAGCGACAATAAAAAATCATTGCTCTAATCAAAAAAAGTCGCCACTATTTAATAAAGACAATGTACTAACTTATGTAAGCCTGTGAAACTGCTTGAAAATGTCCCACTGTTTAAACAACTAGAGATCATCAATCGCTTAGCGTTTTTTAAAGAGTTTACGCTTGCCGAGCGCCAGGTGTTGCTTGAGTCTTTTGGTCACTTATATCTGGTGCAACAAGAGCGTCATGCTTTCAAACGCTTTGAAAAAGACAATCGCCTGTATATTGTATTAAGCGGTGAGTTTTTGATTTTTAAACAAGATGCGGCCCATGATTTAGGTAAGGTTGGTCCTGGTGAATTTTTAGGTGAAGGCGCATTTATCACTAACCGAGAACGCAGTACTAGCGCACAAGCGTTAAAAGACAGCATCATCTTGGCAATAACCCCAGATGCACTAACACGCTTGCCCAATGTGATCCGGGAAAAAATCAAAGACAAGCTTATTGAAGGCATGAGCCATCGTATTGCAAAGCTCAATGCATTTATTGAAGGGCAAGAAACCTAAATGAGCAGTGGGAGCCGTAGCTCCCACTTTGTATTATGCTAACAACTCACTGAATGCATCAAACAAGCTATCTAGTTCTTCTATGGTGTTGTAATGCATACAACCGATGCGAACAACCCCACCTTTATCCATCACCCCTAGCTGCTCGCAAAGCCCTTGGGCGTAGAAATTACCATCCCATACGCACATGTGCTTCTTACCTAAGAATTCCGACACGGTACGTGGCTCGATGCCATCAAATATCAAAGCAAACGTTGGTGTACGCTCAGCGAGTCGCTCACGTGACTCGATACCAAAAAGTTTAATCTTTTTAAATTCGGCTAAACGCGTTAAGAAGTGCTGGCTAAGCTGCATCTCATGCGCTTTTGTGCGTGCAAACGCCGCAACCAGTTTCTCACGGCGTCGTGTATCGGCACTCATCTCGCTTAGTGAAGCAATGTAGTCAATCGCCGCAACAACACCCGCTAGTCCTTCGAAACTCTGCGTACCAGTTTCCCAGCGGCCTGGGATAATGTCTTTTGCCGGCTCCACCTTATACGGAGTAAAACCTTCTAAATGCTCACGCTTACCATAAACAATGCCCACATGCGGACCAAAGAACTTATAAGCAGAGCACGCAAGGAAGTCGCAATCCAAACCTTGTACATCGATTAGCTCATGAGGTGCATAATGCACAGCATCAACATATACCAATGCACCAACTTGGTGCGCAAGCTCCACAATGCGTTTGATATCGTTGATTGAGCCCGTTGTATTCGATGCATACGTCACCGCAACTAACTTAGTCTTGGCATTTAGTAGTGATTCAAAATGCGCAAGATCAAGCGTGCAATCGGTTTCATTAATACGCACCGCATGCACCGTCGCACCTTTATCTTCGGCGGCTTGACGCCATGAAGAAACGTTTGAATAGTGATCGGCATTAGTCACAATGACTTCATCACCCGCTTGCCATTCGCGAGAGAGTGCACGGCTAAAGCTAAAGGTTAAGCTGGTCATGTTGGCACCAAATACAATTTGATCTGCACTTGGCGCATTGAGTAAGTCCGCAACCGCTTGGCGCGCTTCACTCATCAAACTGACGGTCTTATCGCTCGAGAAAAATGCCCCACCTAAGTTAGAGTTAAAATAACCAAGGTAAGCAGACATCGCGCTCAACACGGATTGCGGTACTTGAGAGCCACCCGGACCATCAAGGAAAATTGGCGCGGTTCCGCCAATACTTTGCATAAGCGCAGGGAACTGACGACGCACTTGATTTAAATCCATACTACCCTCTTAGGCTGTAAATACGAAGCAGTCTAGGTAACCGACTTGCTCGGCATCTAGCTTGTTCATCGGTGTTGCGTTATGCCACACTTCACGGTCATTCACGAGTGCAAATAAACCATCTTTGATTTCCATTTTGAAGCAAGGTTCGGCTTCTTTGTGCTCATAAACCAATAGCTCACCACCGGCGATATTTTCGTGAGAAACACCACAGACACAGACATGGTCAAAACCATCTTGGTGCACACCTTCTGGCGCGGGAGGGGTATCACTTTCAATCGCTAACATGCGAAACTGATGCACTTCTATGCTGGTATCGTCTGCAATTCCTGTCATGGCTTTGAATTCAGCAAGCATATGCTTAAAGCCATCGGTGTTTAACATGTCCAGCTCAAGGTTTTCGTAAACACGCTCAATATTACCTTGGAAAGTATTAATTGAATCGTCTTGAACGAAAGCCTTAGTCGGCTGCAATGTCACTTCGCCGCCAGTGAATTTAACCACAGAATAACGGCGCTTTCTGAATGCACCGTCGGCATAAGGGTTATCTGGAAGTTGATTGAAAAAAGGCTTAACTGCGTCGATATGTGACTGCGGTAAAAAGCGTAGTTGTAATAAATTCTGGTTGTTTACTGTTGTCATGATCCTCTCGCCCATTGATGAGAATTTGCCGACAATTCTAATAAAACCAGAGAAAATTACTGTTTAAAAAAACGGGATTTTAACAAGCAAAACGCAATAAAAACCCATTTATAACCACTTTAATGGATTACTTATCTAGATTTAAAATAATGCTTGATAACACCATTTAAGATGAGCGTTTTATGTGCATAAAAAAAGCCAGCATGCGCTGGCTTTTTTCTTTCAATGTATTCTAGAGCGAGTAATTAAACCGCTTGTTGAATGATCACTGAGTCTGCCTTTTTAGTGTACTGAGGCATCTTATGGAAGTTCAAGTAACGGTAAGTGTCCGCAGCCGTTGCATTGATCTTCTCTGCATACTCTTGATATTCAGCAGGTGTTGGTAGTTTACCAAGAATAGCAGCTACCGCTGCAAGCTCTGCTGATGCAAGGAATACGTTTGCACCTGTACCTAAACGGTTAGGGAAGTTACGAGTCGAGGTAGAAACAACCGTTGCTTTATCAGCAACACGTGCCTGGTTACCCATACATAGTGAACATCCTGGAGTTTCGATACGTGCACCTACACGACCGTAAATACCGTAGTAACCTTCGTCGGTTAACTGATCGCGGTCCATCTTCGTTGGTGGAGCAACCCATAGTTGCGTTGGTAGACGACCACCGAAGTTATCCAGTAGTTTACCCGCTGCACGGAAGTGACCGATGTTAGTCATACAAGAACCAATGAATACTTCATCGATCTTTTCACCTGTTACCGCTGAAAGTAGACGTGCGTCATCAGGGTCATTCGGTGCACAAAGGATTGGCTCTTTGATATCAGCAAGATCAATCTCAATGGTGTGCGCGTATTCTGCATCCGCGTCAGCAGTCATTAGCTCAGGGTTTGCTAGCCACTCTTCCATCTTAGTGATACGACGCTCAATAGTACGTACATCACCATAGCCTTCAGAGATCATCCACTTAAGCATCACGATATTAGAGTTTAGGTACTCTTCGATGGACGCTTGTGAAAGCTTAACGGTACAACCTGCCGCACTACGCTCTGCAGATGCGTCAGATAGTTCGAACGCTTGCTCAACCGTTAGGTGCTCAACACCTTCGATTTCAAGGATACGACCAGAGAATTCGTTGATCTTACCTTTTTTCTCAACCGTCAATAGACCTTGCTGGATTGCATAGTAAGGGATAGCGTGTACTAGATCACGTAATGTGATACCCGGCTGCATTTCACCTTTAAAACGAACAAGGATTGACTCAGGCATATCCAACGGCATTACACCCGTTGCAGCTGCGAATGCTACCGCACCTGAACCTGCTGGGAATGAAATACCTAGAGGGAAACGAGTATGCGAGTCACCACCTGTACCTACCGTATCAGGCAGTAGCATACGGTTTAGCCATGAGTGGATAACACCGTCACCAGGGCGTAGCGATACACCGCCACGGTTCATGATGAAATCAGGAAGTGTGTGGTGTGTGTTTACATCGATAGGCTTAGGATAAGCTGAGGTATGACAGAATGACTGCATCGTAAGATCAGCAGAGAAGCCAAGACAAGCAAGGTCTTTAAGCTCATCACGCGTCATTGGACCCGTAGTATCCTGCGAACCTACCGTTGTCATTGTTGGCTCACAGTATTGACCTGGGCGTACGCCTGTCATGTTACATGCTTTACCAACCATCTTCTGTGCAAGCGTAAAGCCCTTACCAGAATCAGCCACTAACTTAGGCTTACGGAAGATATCTTCAGCTTCAAGACCAAGAGATGTACGAGCTTTGTCCGTAAGACCACGACCGATGATCAGAGGAATACGGCCGCCTGCACGCACTTCATCAAGAATTACGTCTGATTTCAGTGAGAACGTTGAGATAACTTCGTCAGTACCGTGACGCTTAACCACACCTTCGTAAGGGAAGATGTCGATTTGGTCGCCCATGTTTAGTTCGTCAACCGGAAGCTCAATTGGTAGTGCACCAGAATCTTCCATAGTGTTGAAGAAGATAGGCGCAATCTTGCCACCTAGACACACACCACCAACGCGCTTGTTTGGTACGAATGGAATGTCATCACCCATGAACCAAAGTACAGAGTTAGTTGCAGATTTACGAGATGAACCCGTACCAACAACGTCACCTACGTACGCTAGCGGTAAACCTTTACCATTAAGCGCTTCAAGTTGTGCAATTGGACCTACTTCACCTGGCTTATCAGGGTTGATACCATCACGCTCGTTTTTAAGCATAGCCAACGCGTGTAATGGGATATCAGGACGAGACCAAGCATCTGGTGCAGGAGACAAGTCGTCTGTATTTGTTTCGCCAGTTACTTTAAATACAGTCACTGAAATCTTGTCTGCAACGGCTGGCTTCTCAAGGAACCATTCTGCATTTGCCCATGACTCAATTACTTGCTTAGCAAACTCATTGCCTGCTTTTGCTTTTTCTTCTACATCGTAGAATGCGTCAAACATCAGTAGCGTGTGAGACAAACCTTTAGCAACGATTGGCGCGATAGCAGCATCGTCTAGAAGGTCTATCATAGGCGCGATGTTGTAACCACCAAGCATAGTGCCAAGTAGTTCAGCTGCATACTCTCTTGAAATGAGCGGTGATTCCGCTTCGCCTTTCGCTACTGCAGCCAAAAAGCCTGCTTTTACGTATGCGGCATCATCTACACCAGGCGGTACACGGTTGATAAATAGATCAACGATGAACTCTTCTTCACCTGCTGGTGGAGTTTTTAGTAATTCGATAAGGTCAGCAGTTTGCTGCGCGTCTAACGGCTTAGGCACGATACCTTGCGCGGCACGCTCTTCTACGTGTTTACGATATTCTTGAAGCACAATATTGCCCTCTTGGTGACGTGGACAGACAAGTAAATGATCTGGCTGCGATTATTGATGCAATCGGCTGAACCATTCCCTTGACCATAAAATATAATGAACAATTATAAGGTCTTTGAGTATAGATGAAAATCTTGCATGCGATACCTCGCCTTATAGTCACTATAAATACAATGAATAAGCATACCGAAACAAGTATATTTTGATGAATATTAGTCAAACGAGAATCATTTTAATTTTGCGAAAAGCTATGCTTGGTGGGATCAAAAAAGGCTCCTGAAGGAGCCTTTTTGCATAAGTTAAGTAAAAAATTAACGCTTAACTTTTACTTTCTCTTTAGAAGAAACGTGCGCTTCTACGCGACGGTTTTCAGCATGCGCTTCAAGCGTATTAGCTGGGTTTTTCAAACGCTCTTCACCGTAACCAACCGTAGTAATACGCATTGAATCAATACCCATATCTACAAGTTTTTCAGCAACGTTTTTCGCGCGGCGCTCAGAAAGCTTTTGGTTGTAATCCGCATCACCCACAGCTGACGCGTGACCTTCAATCACTACATCTGCATTTTTATGTTCTTTCAAGAACTTAGCAACCGCGTTGATATCATCAACATATTGTTGTGAGAAAGAAGCATCGTCATGCGGGAAACGAACAAGTAGGTTTACTTTGTCTTCATTCGTTTCATATAGAGTACAACCTGACGCATCAACAGCATCCGTCATTGGTGTGTTAGCACATTTATCTTCGCTGTCCACTACACCGTCTTTATCACTGTCTTGTGGTGCTTCTGCAACTACAGGTGCCGGAGCAGGTGCAACTTCTTCCGATTTACCAGCGCTACCGAATGAGTAGTTAAGACCAATTTTACCACCTACATCTGTAAAACCAGCTTCAAGGCCTTGGTAAACTGCCGCTTCTGCATTCACGAATAAGTGGTCGGTGAAATAGTGACGAACACCAGCACCTACGTTAGCAAAAGTGTTATCTGAAATGACGTCCAGATTCATCTTTTTGATACCCACTAGACCATAGAATGGGCCACCATCAAAGTGATATAAACCATCGATACCATAACGCTCTGCGTCTAGTGAACCATTGCTGATCCCACCAAGATCAAAATCCATGTCTGCATACTCAAGACGACCACTCCAATATTTATCAAAACGGTAGCCGATTTCAGCACCCCAACCAGTAGACTCTTCTACGTCTAAGCCAGCCATATCGCGGTGATTTTGCCAGTCAGCATCATAGTAATCACCGAATACACCCAGATATACACCTTCTGTAGGTTCAGTGGTGTTTGCATTTGCATTGGCTGTTACTGCCATCGCAACTAGTAAGCTCAAAGTTTTAATTTTCATCATTCCTTCCCATCTCTGTTAGTTAACGCATTGAGTATTGACTCGGATAGTCTACCAGAAAATGCGTCTACTGATTACGTTGCATAGATAATATTAGCTCGTCCATTAATGTTTACTTAACGTTACATAAGGAATTTTTGCTATTTATGAATTAATTTTGATGGCCAAATAGGATTTGATACAGACCTTGTTCCTTTAACAAATCCTTATGTTCTCCGTATTGGGACACTTCACCATCATCTAAAACATAAATTAAGTCGGCTTGTTTTATTGCGCTCAGTCGATGTGCAATAATCAAAGTCGTTCTGTCAGCCAAAAACGCTTGCAAATTGCGATGAATTTTTGCCTCAGTCTCAATATCAAGTGCTGAGGTTGCTTCATCCAGCACCACCACTTTAGGGTCGGCAACAACCATTCTTGCAATAGCTAACCTTTGCTTCTGTCCTCCGGACAATTTAATCCCGTTGCGACCAACTTGCGCATCTAACTTATCGGCCAGAGCAAGTACGGTGTCAGCTAGCTCTGCAACGCGGAGTGCCTGCCACAGTATTTGGTCAGATACCTCTCGTCCCATTGCTAGATTTTCACGGATGCTGGTATTAAAGAGTATCGGCTGCTGCAGCACGGTCACAATATTATCTCGCACTGCTTCGTAACCAATTTGCTCTACTGGCGTGTCATTTATGTGGATCTCGCCACTTTGTTTTTCATACAATCCCAAAAGCAATTGCACCAAAGTAGATTTACCACCCCCAGACACCGCTACTAACGCTACCTTCTTCCCTGCTGGAATATGCAAAGATACCTGTTTGAGCACGGGTTGCTCTGCAACGTAAGCGAAGTCTATATTGGCAAATTTGATATCAACCTGAGATGAATCAAAGACGGTTTTCGTAGCGGGATATTGTGCTTCCGTCGCAAAATTAAAAACCTGATTTAACCTGCTAAGCGCTGCCGAGGCACCATAGTACGCATATTGAATACCAAGAATTTCCTGCACAGGCCCCATCATGAACCAAAGGTAACCAAATACCGCAAATATCTGGCCGACCGTTAAATCAGAAAACACCACCATAAACATAGCGACAGCACGGAAAAACTCAAACCCCACCAAAAACACGGTAAAACTTAAGCGGTTAACCGCATCCGTTTTCCATTGTGACTGCACCGCGTAATGTTTGAGATCTTTGGCGGCTACTTTAACTTGTGCAAAGTAGTTACCCTCTCGACGAACGGCTTTTAGCTGAGAAATAGCATCTAGCGTCTCGACTAGTGAAGTTTGCAGTGCCTCAAATGCAGCATTCTCTTCCTTTTTCAGCTCTTTAACATGTTTGCCAAACTGCCGAGAAAAATAAATGACCGCCGGATTTAGCAACAGGATCACCAGCCCCAACATCCAATCAATCCAAAGCAAAATCGCCGCTGTGCCAATGATTGTGAGTAAACCGATTAAAAAGCGTGACAAGGTTTGGCTGATAAATTTATCCAAGGTTTCTACATCGGTAATACAGCGAGAGCTAATTGCTGCACCACCTTGGCTTTCGTACTCCTTCAGTTGAACTTTAGGTAAATGCGTAAGTAAGCGCTCACGGATTTGATAACTAATGTCCTTGCCAATAATAGTAAACTGGCGTGACTGCATCACCCCTAACACTAAACTGGCCAAGCGCATGGTTATTACAGCCAACAAAATAACCACAATATAGCCACTGGGGCCATGCCATTGCTCGGGCAATACTGAGTTCATCCAAGCCACTGCTCTGCCAGGTGTGTCTAGTAAGACTTCATCGACCAGCAACGGCATCATCAAAGGGATAGGGACACTCACCAACGCGGCAAACAAGGCGATGATATGCGCCTTAATAAGCGGCCGTTTGTGCTCAAGGACTTTACGTTTAATTTCTTGCCAAGAAAGCTGCTGTTCTGCCATTTAGGTTCCACAAAAAGTTTGATAGTGGGCCGGTGTAGACGCGCTGGTCCACGATTCAGGATAGTCTTTGTAATCGTAGGGCGACGTCAACGCAGTTAGCCAATCCTCTAGCGTTTGACTCATGCCTTGGCGATTAAATAGTGCAATCTCAGCCTCCACCAACGCATTACGTGGGATAAGTATCGGGTTAGCTTGACTCATCAAGTTAGCCGCAACGTCATCGGCAGCACGCTTTTGCACCCATTGTCGCTGCCAGCTCTCCAACTCCGTTGGCACGGATAAAGCTTTGTTTGGATGACCAAGCAAGCTATTGGTGAGTGCCGCAAAGGTATTGGTAAAGTCTAGTTCATGCTCCGTCATCAACTTGAGTAAGTCACTAAGGAGAATGTCGTCTGCGTCGCTCCATTCATCAATACCAAGCTTAGCCGCCCACATATCTTTATACTTGCGATTAAACGATTCAGAAAACTCCGCCAAAATTTGACTAAATGCTTCAATTCCTGCTTGCTCATCTTGCCATAACACCAATAAGGCCTCGGCAAGTCGAGCACAGTTCCAATTCATGATGTTTGGCTGATTACCAAACGCATAGCGGCCTTGGCGGTCAATAGAGCTGAACACGGCGTTAAAATCAAACTTTTCCATCATTGCACAAGGGCCGAAGTCTATCGTTTCGCCACTGAGCAAAATATTGTCGGTATTCATCACGCCATGAATAAAGCCAACCCGCATCCACTCGACAACTAAGTCAACCAACTGCTCACACACTTCACGGAACAATTCGAGCACATCCTGTTCGGTCTCAACTGTAAACCCCTCAAATAATTGCTCGCCCAGCAAGTTAAGTAGGCTCCATAGCTCATCTTTATTTTGCTGAGTAGCCAGATATTGTAAGGTACCGATGCGGATATGACTTTTTGCCACACGACATACAACCGCGCCAGGTACTTCACCTTGACGATAAACATGGTGTCCAGTAGTTACAACACCAAGGCATTCGGTAGTTGGAACACCCAAGCCAACCATAGCTTGGCTCATGATGAACTCACGTACCGCAGGCCCTAGCGCACAAAAACCATCACCGCCTCGAGAAAATCGCGTCGCTCCAGAGCCTTTCAAGTGCAGGTCGTATTGACGTCCGTCATCAAGTTTCACCCCACCAATCAAATGCGCTCGGCCATCACCAAGTAATGGGTTAAATTGCCCAAACTGATGACCACTGTAGGCTAAGCTCGTAGGCTCAATATTGTCTAAAGGGCGCTGACCACTTAACAGCTCAGCAAGCGCAGTGGTGTCGTATTTCTCTAGCTCAAGCTTAACTAGCAACTGCGTATTGGATAATAGTAATGTGGGCTGATTAAATCTTGCTGGTTGCTCCTTAAAGAGTAGAGCAGAGCCTTGATAAGGCTGAAAAAATACCATGCAGTCATCTCCATTTTTAGCGAATATTGTCACCAACACTCATTGACACAATTTGGCTTAACTCTTGTAAGCTAAGCCCGCTATATTGACGCATTTCATTGAAAAATTGCTGCGCCGCTTGCAGTGACTTCTGACTTTGCAAGCCACCATCGATGATCTCCTCGGCACGTAGTACCGTTTCGACATCTTTACTCAGTAAAAACGTATCTTTACCTAACACACGAAGCGCGTAAGGGCCAGTATTCCCTCCAAGTCTCGAGCCATGCTTTTTCAAGTACAGCCACAAACCAACAATATTGTCTTCCGGCCAGTTTGCGACGAATTCACTAAAGCGGCCATGCTGTTGTTGCACTTCAAAAATCATATGGCAATTATCAGCGATACTTTTTACCTTTTTAGCATTACGAATGATCCGTTCATCCTGACTACGTTGCTCGTACATTTCAGGAGACATCATTAACAACTTCTCGATTGAGAATTGCCAAAACACTTCTCTAAAGCCGTCCCATTTATTATCAACCACCGCCCAATAAAACCCGCTTTGGAATATCTTGCGCGTAAATTCTTCTAGCCATTGATCATCACTTAATGCCAATAGCGATTTGGTGCTCAATGGCTGACTAAGCTTAGCTTTTAGCGCCGCCTCAGAGCCTTTACGCTCGGCAGCTCTATGATAAATTTTTTCGAATACTTTCATGCTCATGACCGAGTTTGCTTGGTATTGTATACAGAGTAACTTATCTCGCCTAAGCTCGGAATAACAACCTGTTCACTAACGGTAGTTTTTCCTTACGGCGACCTGAGCCAGCCATTTATGTGAGAGGTTTTGATGAAATCTTAATGAAGGGCTAGGCCTAGCCGCGTTACTGACTGCGGCTAGGTTGATGTTTCATGTATAAAAAAATCTAATTAGGCTAATGCAGGAGTTTGAGTTACAGGGAGTTGGGAGACTTCGGTTAGGCAACCATTTTCCATTTTTAATAACCTGTCAGCCAATGAGAAGTATTTATCATCGTGCGTGATCACCAAAATCGTTTTTCCTTTGTTTCTTAATTCAGGCAGAAGCTCTCGATAAAATACATCTTTAAAGACCGGGTCTTGGTCCGCTGCCCACTCATCAAAGAGATAAAATGGCCTATCCTCAAGGTAGGCAACAACTAAAGCAAGACGTTTTCGCTGGCCTTGTGATAAACGTTGTGTTGTGAAGCGGCCCGATTCAATACTCACTTTATGGTGTAAATTAAGCTTGCGAATTAGCTCATTTCCTTTTCGCTCCAGCTGATCGCAAGGCACATTTAACAAACGATCGAATAAGTAGTAATCACCAAACACCGTACTAAAAAGTTGGCGATAAGCATCTAATCCAGCGCCGCTAATCGACTGGTTATCTACGACGATCTCTCCTTCGTCTGCTTCATACAAACCGCACAGTACTTTAGCGAAAGTTGTTTTGCCACTACCATTGCCCCCAACAAGATAAATGAGTTCGCCTTGCTTAAACTCAAGATCTATTGGTTTCAGTGAAAATATATCGTCGCTTTGCTCGTGATAGTAACGGTGACACAGTGCGTGTAATTGGATACTGTTAAACTGTTTGAAAACTTGCACACTATTTCCATCATCACTCATCAACTCATCGGTTAATGTTTTGATGGTATTCGCTGAGGCTTGCGCGGCAAAAGCTCTGGGTATATTTGCCAGTAAGGTTTCTAATGGCGTTAGCATATAGAGAAATAACAGTGCGAAGCCAGACATAATGCGCTGACTCTCTTCACCAGTTTGCTGAGATAAAAAATATAACGCCCCACCAATGAAGGTAAAAATCAAAAAGCCACCCCAAGAGGAGGCCATATGCAGAATAGAAACCCCCTCAATACGTTCTTTTCTTAAAGCATCTATCGCCGGATGCAATACTTCTAACTTGAAGAATGCTCGCTTACTGCGATTCAGTTTAAGCTCTTTGATACCGTCAGTGATCGCATCAAACTGTTGAAAAAGGCTGTCTTGCATCGCTGCAGCGTTCGCTATTTTTTTAAACGCAACATTGTTTGCAAAACTATAGCTCACCGAACCTAAAACCAAGGTCAGTAATGCGAAAAGAAATATTAACCAGTCTAACCAAGCCATATATACGAAAGCACCAAGCACTATCATGGCATTCGTCAATATACCCGGCATACTCATGAAAAACCCTGCCACCTTTAAACTATGCTCTGTTAAGCAAGATTTGATCTTCGCGTCTCCCTGTAACTCTATGTGACTAATTTTTGCTTCTATCGTTTTATCAGCAACCAGTTTTCTTAACTCGGCTTGGCTATGCTCACTCAACTGTTCAGCAACTAATTTAGAAATTAGCTGTACCACGACCCCTGATATTGCCAGCGCCGCAAAAACCCAAAAGAACTCAGTCTGACGCTCGCCTTTGGCATTTATGATTTCGTTAATAAGTGCCACCAGTGAAACACTAATAATGCCGAATACAACGCTGCTCAGCGCAGTGGCCACAAAGCGTTGCCAAGTCTTTTTTATCAGAAAAACTAACACGATTTCTCCCAAGGATGATCAAATCCCTTACAGGACGACTTTGAACTAAAAAAATTCACTTGGATCGCGTCTTATATTAAAAACTCAACAACCTTGACTATGTTGCCAATTCTTAAACCTTACCTGCCACCACCGCTTGATAACTATGCTAGAGGTGTTGCACTTATTTCTGGTGATAAAACCTCTTTTGCTCAGCAAATCAAAAATATAACCACCTTAAGTGACGCGATCTCTCGCTTTAGTTCAACAAAGGGAGTGACAAATAAAAAGGCGCAGGCCTCAGTTTGGCACATGCACTACACACTGCGTATCATGCCCTCAATTTTATTTACGCACAGTGTGTTAGGCCGTGTACTCCCATTGGCTTTAGATAAAGTCGTGATCGACATGGAGAGCTGGCAACTACAGCTGCCCAATCAAGGGAGAGCCGTGGAGTATCACGATACAGCTACGCACTATGCCGAGTTTATTGACGCGCATTTAGCTCCGTTACATGCCTTTTTAAATCAGCAATTTGGGGTTGCTGAGCATGTTTTATCGAGTAATTGCGCTTTTCGTTTGAGGCAGTTTTTTCCAACCATCATTCATTATGTCGGCGAACGCCCTAAGGTAAACGATGACTATCACACTTTGTCTCAGGCAGTGAAGATCGGGGAACATGTAAACCCTTTCTATACCCCAGAGCTGCAACTCTGTGACGAGCGTGGTCCCTATCAACTGAGGGAGTCATGCTGCCTGTTACATAAAACAAGCGATGGCAAGCTTTGTCGCGACTGCCCAAAGCACCCTCATCACTTTGACGCCCATCAACAACAGCGAACTTTGCGCAGGGCTGTTTTAACAAACTCGATATAAATCTAAATCTTTATTGTTTACCTTCGTCTTGATTTCAATTAATTCGTTTTCACTGCTGTGATATCAGCAAGGTGTGCTTATGGACTTTAGCCAAGTTATTCAACTCGAACAATATGCAAAAGCCACGCAATTTAACCCGCAGAACAACTGCCTGTTTACAACGGGTACGCATTGCTTAGTTAGTCAAGGGATCAAGAAACGCGTCACTTTACCCATTGGTGATACAAAGGATTTAGTCGCTGCAATTGACTCTCACATGCATAATGAGCCAGACAACACTATCGCCTTTGCCGCTTTGCCATTTTGCAAAACAGAGCACGCGCAAATTATTATTCCAGAGCAAGTTTCTCGTTGGGAAAAAGCGGCATTCAGTGCTTGGTTTGACGCTGAGTTAGCGTCATGCCAAGGCGTACCAAACTCGCTATTAGAAATTACCGATTTACAGCCTCAGGCTCAATTTGAAAACGCAGTTTCTCAAGCCAAACTGCTATTTGATGCCGGGCTACTAAATAAAATTGTTTTGAGTAAGCAGACTCAACTGCGCTTTGCAGAGCAAATTAATTCCCAAGCCGTACTGCGGAATTTGCTACAACAAAGCCAATCTGGCTACCACTTTTCATTCCCTACAACTGACAACGCAATTTTAATGGGTGTCAGTCCCGAGCTATTACTGCGCAAGCAAGCTGAGAAATTAACCACTAACCCGCTGGCAGGTTCAATTCCAAGGGATACTTGCCCAAAGGAAGAAGCGCACCGCCGCAGTGTATTGTTTGCCTCTAAAAAAGATAGATATGAGCATGCCGTTGTCATTGAAGACATTCAGCAAGTATTGACGCCTCTTTGCAGTGCACTTCATATTCCAGCTCAACCTGAGCTATTGAGCACAGCCACTATGTGGCATTTATCTACAGTCATTTCAGGGGTCTTAAAAGAATCAGCAACCCATAGCTTAGCAATTGCAAACCAATTACATCCAACCCCCGCACTCTGCGGTAAGCCAACTGCTGATGCTTATCCCAAAATAGCAGAACTAGAGCAGCAAAGCAGAGGATTGTTTTCGGGGATCATTGGCTGGTTTGATAAGCACGGCAATGGCGAATGGGTAGTGGTGATCCGCTGCGCAGAATTACGCGATAAGACCGCAAAGTTATTTGCGGGAGCAGGTATTGTTGCTGCATCAGACCCGCGCTCTGAATGGCTAGAAACAGAAGCCAAACTCAATACCATGCTAAACGCACTCGAAACCAAGCAAGCATATTACGCAATGAGAAATACATTCCATGAAGCAAATTGATTTTACTCCTTGGCCAGCTGAATTAGCCGAGCGCTACCGCGAAAAGGGTTATTGGCAAGACCTACCGCTAACTTGTGTAATTAGCGATCAATTAATACAACATGCAAACAAGCCAGCTGTCATTGACGAACATCGGAGCTTAACTTATTTGCAGCTTGATCAATATAGCAATCACTTAGCTGCTTATCTCTCAGCGCAAGGGGTTCAACAAGGAGACACAGCGCTTATCCAGTTGGCTAATCAAGTCGAATTCTATATCAGCTTATTCGCACTTCTCAAGCTTGGCGCAGCCCCTGTGTGCGCACTATTCAGCCATAAACAGACTGAAATTAGAAGTTACTGTGAACAGCTAGCACCTAAGGTGTTAATCGTTTCTTCAGCACATGAATTGTACCGAGATGAGCAATTCATATTATCGTTACAAAAAGACTACCCTAGCATACGGACAACACTGATAGATCACCCAAAAGGTAATAGTCAGCTTAAACAAGCTTACTTGCAATCACGACCATTTTCAGTGCCAGACTTAGACCCGACTCAGGTAGCATTTTTCCAGCTATCAGGTGGAAGTACTGGCACACCAAAGTTGATCCCAAGAACTCACAATGACTACTTATATTCCGTGGTGGCAAGTAAAGACATTTGTGAATTGACGGAGCAACATGTTTATCTTTGTGCTCTGCCAGCCCCACATAACTTCCCGCTTAGCTCTCCGGGCGCCTTGGGTTTTTTTGCTGCGGGTGGCACCGTTGTCTTAGCCCCAGATCCAAGCCCCAGCAGCTGCTTTAGTTTGATTGAAAAATATCAAGTAACACACACTGCATTGGTTCCTCCAGCTTTGCAGCTATGGTTACAACATGCCCCCAAAAGCCAATATCGCCTAGACAGCCTTGATGTCATTCAAGTGGGTGGCGCTAAATTAAGTTTAACGATAGCACAACAAGTCAAACCTGTTCTTGGCTGCCAACTACAACAAGTTTTTGGCATGGCTGAGGGGCTAGTTAACTACACACGTTACAATGATGACCTATGGCACATTCTCAATACTCAAGGGTGTCCAATTAGTGAAGATGATGAAATCAGAGTCGTGGATGAATACGGCAACCCCGTGCCAGATGGTGAAGAGGGGCGATTGTTGACACGAGGACCCTATACGATTCGAGGATATTATCGCTCGCCTGAGCACAACCAAACTGCATTTGATGAGCAGGGATTTTATAGTTCTGGAGATTTGGTAAAACGTCTGCCATCTGGACATTTAATCGTTACAGGTCGCGTCAAAGATCAAATCAATCGAGGCGGGGAAAAAATAGCTGCGGAAGAAGTTGAAAACCTATTACTCAGCCACCCAAATATTCAACAAGCCGCCATTGTTGCAATGCCTGACCCAACCTTGGGAGAAAAAAGTTTCGCTTTCCTGATCGGTATACCGCTGAAACCATTAGCCATTCGCAAATACCTACGTGAACAGGGAATTGCAGATTACAAGGTACCGGATAAGTTTAAGTTTATAGATAGCTTACCACTGACTCCCGTGGGTAAAGTCGATAAAAAACAGCTCCGTAGCGAAACTGAAGCATTGCAAAAATCCATTCAACTTTAGAGAAGTAAAATGACTATACCTAAATTAAATCACTATTCTTTACCTCGCGCAGCTGAACTTGCGCCAAATCGAGTGGATTGGCAACTTGACCCGCAACGTACTGCGTTACTTATCCATGATGTGCAACATTACTTTGTCTCTTTTTATGGTACAGACAATCCACTAGTACAAACCATGATAGAAAACATTCAGCGAATTAAAGCGTATTGTTACCAACATGATATTCCGGTCTATTATACCGCCCAGCCGATCAAACAAGGTCGCAATGAACGAGGGTTACTGCTAGATATGTGGGGAGCTGGACTACAAGATCCGAGTCAACAACCCATAGTTGATGCATTAGCGCCTACCAAACAGGATATTGTCCTGACAAAGTGGCGATATAGCGCTTTTCAAAAATGCGATTTCGAAGCGCAGCTAAAAGCACAGCAACGAGACCAACTTTTGATTGTCGGTATTTACGGCCATATTGGTGTGATGACCACAGCTATTGATGCATTTATGCGTGACATACAGCCTTTCGTTGTCGCTGATGCAATTGCAGACTTCACCAAAGACGAGCATATGATGGCCCTACACATCATAGGTCAACGTGCAGGAAAAGTGATCACGACAGCAGAAGTGATTGGCGAAGCAAGTATTAACCTGACTACGCTCGCGGGACTTAAAGCATTCATTTTACCTTTGATCGACTGTGAGCCAGATGAGTTTGATGAACATGAAAGCTTGATTGATTACGGTCTAGATTCAGTGCAAGTGATGAACTTGATTTCATTATGGCAACAACAAGGTATTGAAACTAACTTTATTGAGCTAGCACAAATGCCTACTCTCGCGGCTTGGGTAGAGCTGATTGAATCTCGGATGGCAGAATAATGGCATTGCCATTAACCGCTTCTCAACACGCGATGTGGCTACTACACACGATCAGTGGCCAAGGCAACTTATTTAATGTCGCTGAGTGCTTGGAGTTTCAAGGTAAAATAGATGCCGAGCAATTTTCCATCGCACTCCACCATGTCTTTGGGCAAAGTGATTTGCTGCGCAGTAACTTTATCCATAATGACGATTTTATTCCAAGTATAGTAGTTGGACAATCGCTACCTCTGCTGATCACCGAATATCTTGATCATGATATTGCTTCTCTAGCTGAGTTTATGCCACAACAAGTAGCGCATGAGCTGGCCAAATCTTTTGACTTAAGCTCTGGTTGCTTGATGCGATTTAAATTGGTGCGCACCCCTAGCCAAGATTATTGCTTTATTGTTGCCCATCACATTGTCCTTGATGGCTTTGGCTTTGGTTTATTTCATCAAGCGTTAAGTCGCAGTTATCAGGCTTTAAACACAGGGAAACCTCTGCCAAATTGCCATTTTGCTTCACAGCAACAACTGCTAGATCTGCATGGTAGTGAGCGCTACCAAAAGCAACTATCTGAGGCTGCAAGCTCTCTTAACGAATGGCTTGATGAATACCCGGTGGCACAAAGCTTTAGTGGCAGCAAAGCTGCGATTACTGAACCAAACCAACGCTACCATTTCGCGTTAGCTCGAACTCAGTGGCAAACGTTACAATCGGCAGCAAACCTAGTTCAAGCCACCCCCAGTGAAATATTGCTAAGTGTAGTTGCCATAGTGTTAGCGGCTAAATGCAACAGCCCTAAAGTGACATTAGGATTGGTGATGATGAATCGCCAAGATCCAGTGGAGTTTTCATGCCCCACCGTACAAAGCAATGTGTTACCACTGCCGCTAACTTTGCCAACGTCAGGAGGATTGGCAGATGTGGCCAAGTACATCAATAGGCAGATAAAACGCGTGAAGCCATTACAATGCTATCGTGTTGAGCATTTGAAACGAGACCGCAAACAACAAGGCAAAGCGATTGAAGTTAGCGGCCCGACAGTAAATATTTTGCCCTTTACTAGCCACCCACGCTATGGCGAAGTCAAAAGTCGCAGCCATATTCTTAGTGCTGGAACGACGGACGACTTTATGCTGCAAATCTATTTAAATGGTGATGATCCCGTGCAGTTTGATATTGATTACAATCCAGCAAGGTATTCTCCTGAGCTGGTTGTATCTATTGCAGAAGCAATGCAGGAAGCAGCTAATCTCTGGTCGAACGCGCCGTCTTTGCCTTATCTCTCCGTCATAGAGGAAATGAACAATGTGCTTCGATGACAGCCTTAAGCAAGAGTATCACAACAAAACGGTTTGGGTGACTGGTGCAGGACAAGGCATAGGACTAAGTGTCGCAAAGCAGTTTGCGCGGCTTGGCACTCGTGTCGTGGGTTTCGATAAGCAGTTTGCAACTACAGAACCGCTATTTAAAGCCATACACTGTGATCTAGCAGACCTCGCAACATTGGAGCATACGCTAACAACATTAGTGCGACAAGATCTCGCTCCATATAGCTTAATTAATGTTGCGGGCGTACTCGAACTTGGCGCGCTAGAGACATTATCACTTGAGCAGTGGCAACACTGTCAGCACGTTAACGCTGGCGCCGTATTTGTTTTCCTGAAGTCTTGTGCAGCTCATTTCAAACAGCAACGTAGTGGCAGCATAGTGACGGTTAGCTCCAATGCGAGCCATACGCCCCGCCAAAACATGGCAGCCTATTGCGCCTCGAAATCAGCCTCAACCCAATTAACCCTTACAGCAGGGTTAGAATTGGCTGAATATGGCATACGCGCTAATGTAATTGCTCCGGGCTCCACGTTAACGCCAATGCAAACGGGTATGTGGCGAGATAGCTCAGGTGCAGAGCAAGTGATCAAAGGGTTCCCGAGTCAATATAAACTTGGGATCCCACTGCAAAAACTTGCAACACCTGAAGAAATCGCCCACTCGGTGCTATTTTATGCCTCATCCCTAAGCTCACATACCACCATGCAAGTGGTCACTATAGATGGTGGTGCGACACTTTAGGTTTACTAATAAACCTGAGCTGTGGATAATTAATGCCTTTCTAGCAGCCAGTTTTAGCGCTAACTGCGTTGAATTCACTTCCAATAGCCAGCTATTGGTGCTTAAATTCGCCTAGTTATCCCCAAAACTCTCTGGCTAGATAAGAAGATAGTTTAAGGTGATTAAAAAAACAGTGAGTTAGCTCATTCCTTATCCAAACCTCAGGTTAATAAGCGTTGCTTCGCGACATAAGTTAAGTAACGCGCCTCCCCATACAACAATGATAAAGCAAGTGACTAACGTCCAAATCGACAAAAACAGCGCCGACCCCGTTGGTAGCACAGGAAACTGGCCTGCGACTCCATAGTTCATAAGCGTATGATAGGCGTAGTAAGCAATGCATACCAAAAGGCTTAAACTAAAAACCAAAGAAGCTTTCACGCCGCGTAGATCTTCTTTTCGGCGCAGCTTGAGCTGGCGTTTAACATACATATAAGTGCCGCTAAGCACCAAAAATGAAAGTGCAACCCCAAAGATGCACCACAATATTTTTACCCATATGCCGGCAAAATTACCAAAATGCAAAGGATCCGCGGTATCAGATAAACGCCAATATATTCCCTGACTAGACGCAGTTTGGCTATATACGACTTCCCCAGTATAGGGATCCACATACACCTTATTTGCTCTGTCCCTAACCAATACGTCACTGGATTGGCCTTCAACATAAAAATACCCTCCGGAATATCTAATCGCTCTAATTTCCAGATCTGGTCTCGCTTCTCTGACTTTTGCAGCAAGCGCCACAACAGAGAGCTGAGGCTTATCTTGTGGTTGCAATTCAGGTAAGGGGTTCACAGCAAAATCACCAACATCAGTAAACGCAGTTTTACCATCAGCCAAGTCCATTCTGACAAACTCAAACAAGTACCACATACTGGTTATCGCAATCACCACTGCTAACCACAAACTCCATACTCCAGCTAATTTGTGTGAGCTTGCGACCTTAGCGCGAGTATCGCCGCTAAGTTTTAGTGTAAATAACTTTTTCCACCAGCCTCGATACAAATACAAAGCACTAATCGTGGATACGCATAGCGGAATGGCAAATAGCAAAACCAAGTAATAAGACACAATGCTGTCGAACACACCAAAAAAATGCATATGAAAATCTCGGAAAAACCGCTGAATATTCAAAAAGCTCGTTTTCCCTTGTATATTTCCAGTGTATGGATCAACGTAAATATGCTGCCATGGATTATCTGGCAAGCGAACCACAAAATCGTGAGCAAAATGCGCTTGTGGACCTGCAAAAGCGATCCCTATTCGTGCGTCTGGATAGGTTTCTTGAACCTTTTCGTAAGCACTCGCTAAACTGACTTGTGGACTACTTTCTGCCGCTCTCACGGTGTCATCGAATAGCCAATCTAATTCGTAAGAAATGGTCGCAAATGCCCCTGTCCAACAGATCACGAACAATAGCAAGCCGAACCAAACACCGCTTAAACTATGCCAACTGAACCATTGTTTTGCTGTCATGCTTTTCTCCTAAAAAGAGCAGTTGGCTAAAAAGCCAACTCTTCTCTCCCTGTTTAAAATCGATAGTCGACCGTTAAGCTCGCACTACGTGGATCGCCTGGAAACAACTGACTATAACTATAGCCACCGGTCCAATGTACTTTGTCGAACACATTGTCAATCACCAAGGAGGTCTTCCAACTGTCCACCTGATAGTACACACCTGCGTTGTAGATCAGATAGCTAGGCAATATTAACCCTGTAGAGGAGGTTGCTCGCTCCCCCACATAGCTTGCCCCGATCCCAAATGCCCAATTATCATCTAACTGGTAACGTGACCATACAGTGGCCATATGTTTAGCTGCGCCCTCTTTGCGTTTGCCCACTTCACTATCATTCAAATCTTTGGTTACTTTCGCTGAGTTATAAGCATAATTGGCAATTACGGAAAGTTGTTCCGTGATTTGACCATTAAGATCGAACTCAAATCCACGCGCTTGCTCGGCACCACGCTGACGATACATATATCGAGCAAAATCGATTTTGGCTGATGCTTCAGCGTCATATAGCACGACATTTTCACGGGTTATTTGATAGATAGCTGTGGTTAATTGTAAATCATCGCTAAATAAACGCGCTTTAAAGCCGACCTCATATAATTCGCTATCTTGCGGTTTAAATGGGCCACCTTGTTCAGGATTATTTGAGTATAGAGGAGGAGGCTCAAAGCCCTGCATCCAACTCGCATAAAGGCTCTGAGTATCTGATAGCTTATACACAGCTCCCAATCGCGGTAGCAGTTGGCTATCTTTCGAGGAGCCACCGCCGGTATTATCTAGATCAAAACTTTCTTCACGTAAGCTCGCCAGTACCGACCATTGACCAAATACCATACGGTCTTGAATATAGATCCCTTCACTTTGTAGGTTACCACCAAACACAGGTCGCTGAGTTGCATTGTAGCTATCAGTATCGCGGCGCTTGTATTCAGGATTTAGAATATCGAACTGCATCGCATCGTTAGCTACTCGCTGGCTGGATTCTCTAAATCTATCAATATAGTCATAGCCAATCACCACATTGTGTTCGATATCACCGAGGTAAAAGTTGCCATTTAGATAACTGGAAAAGGAGTCTGATTGTGCTTCTGAAGCACGCTCAATGTAGCGCAAATTGACGATAGAGTCTGAATTATCAGCATAATTTCCAATACCGTGCTCGACTAAGTCTTGATCACTATTCTGATGCATATACTGCACAGCTAACCACCAAGCATCGCTAAAACGATAGTCAACTGCTAAGCTGCTGATCAAGCTTTCTGTATCTAGCTTATCCCCTGGCTGTGTTGCCGAAACTTCAATCGGGATCGTGCCCAAACGCTGGCTACCACGGATATTCGGCTGCCCTCGTTCTAAGATCCCTTCACTGTCTGAATACACCAGTTCGAGGTTAAGCTTAAGCGTGTCACTGGGAATAAAAGTGACACTAGGTGACACTAATAGCCCTTTATTAAATGCTTGGTTTCTAAAAGAGTCTGAGTCTTCATAACCCACATTGAGTCGATACAGCACCGACTCCGATGCATTGATTGCACCTGTGGTGTCAAGAGCAACATACTTCTCTTGGTAACTCCCAACTCGAGCACTCAATTCATGACGACTAGTCGCTAACGGCTTTTTGGTTACAGTATTGATTACACCACCTGGGCTGGCGTCACCAAAAATAGCTGAGGCAGGGCCTTTAACCACCTCTACTCGCTCAACATGCGCAATGGCGGTTTGTGACCAAAAATCATTATAAGTTCGCATACCATTGAGGCGGCGATCATCTTGACTGCGAAAGCCTCGGATGGTGATGTCGTTATACACTGAAAATTCGCTCGCCCCGCTGACAAAAGGCGTCACGTCGTTTAGCCGCATCAATCCTTGTTGCTTGATTAGTTCTTTTGTCACGGCGCTAATTGACTGTGGAAGGTCTAAAACATCAGCTGCCGTCTTTGTCGCTGAATACGTGTAAGTGGCAAAGTTTTTTTCCGAATCCCGTCCCAACACTTCGATCACTTCAATGTCTTCATTTGCCACTGATTGCTCAGCAGACCAAGCTGGTGCTGCGATACAACTGACTAGTATAAGCACTCGCTTACCTACAAATTGCATGGTAATAATCTCCCTTTTATATTAACCACGGGTTAATTACCTGCAATAGTAACGAAAACAGTTATCATTTACAATTTGATTTTATTCAACGCTTATTACTTCTTGTACAGCTTCAATGACACTAGGGTGCGAGATAATCTGCATATGATCAACATCAACATAATCCGAGTGCTGAATATCCAAACGCTGACAAAATCGTTTTGCAACTTCCACATCACGCTCGTTACTCCACACAGTGTAATAGTCAACACCATCACCTTGCCGATAGTTAAGAGCATGACGACCAGCACAGCGCAATAAGTAAGTCTGCTCTAAGGTTTGCACTATTTCGGTGGTAGGCATAGCTGCAACACTTTCTTCAAGCACATCAATATGCTCTAGAAGAAAACGCGTGATATCGTCAGCTCTTTCTGCCACTGAACCTCCATCAGACCAAGGAAACTGAGCAACCGCTTGATAAAACTCAGCTTCAGAGTTTGGAGCAGCAATGCTCTCTGAGAGTCTTGTTAGAATATAATCACGCCAACTTTCTGGTTGGGTATTGGTTGGTTCGAACGGGTCCCAGCTATCAATTAAAAGCACACTGTTTACGCGTGTATTTCTTCCCGTTAGCGCTTCAACCAATTGCAATGCTATCGCTCCCCCCAAAGACCAGCCAAGTACATAAATATTCTGATACTGGCTAAGATCTCCGAGCTGATCCGCATAGCGATGCGCCAAAGTACTAAAATCATCCTGTTGTGATAACTCAAGATCAGGGGTAATACCAATACAGCGCATATATTCAGGCAATGCCATAGCAAGGGGTCTATATGACATAGTAAAACCGCGACCGTCATGAAGACATATCAGCAAATCGCTATATGACTTCGATGATGCAGATTCAGGTAAAATGTCACAAATATTAGATTGTTTAGAAAGCGCAATTTGCTGAGCCAAATCACGCAAGTTATCTGCTTGCCAAATAGCTTGTGCGAGTAAGGGCTCTGGTCGAGCTAATTTTTGCCATTGATGCACCATACGTAACGCATGAATGGAGTTTCCACCCAACGCAAAGAAGTTATCTTCTCGATATACTTGGTTAACCTGCAGCACTTGCTGCCATACTCTAGCTAGCGCTTGTTCAAGATGACCTTGAGGTTGCGTTCCCTGACGGCTTTCCTGCAACGGTTTAGGTAATGCTTTTCTATCCACCTTGCCACTGTGATTAAGCGGTAACGCTTCTAACAAGATGATTTGTTCTGGCACCATATAACTGGGTAACAAATCACTGACAGCTGCTGTTATTTGGCCGCGACTTAACGTCTGCGTGCAAACATAAGCAACAAGTCGTTTATCATTATCATCACCATGCGCTACCACTACCGCTTGATTGACTCCTTCCACCCTTAACAACTGGCTTTCTATTTCCCCCGTTTCTATACGGTGCCCACGGATCTTCACTTGATGATCTGTCCGCCCAAGAAAGCGCAGCTCGTTGTGTTCGTTACGCTCAACCAAATCTCCCGTGCGATAGAGTCGCTCGCCTACACTGGAAAAAGGATTCGCAATAAATCGCTGTGCAGTCAACGCCGGTTGCTCCATGTAACCTCGCGCTAACCCTGCACCACCAATGTAAAGCTCTCCGGCAACTCCCGTTGGGCACATATTCAGATAGCTATCTAAAACATATAACTGTGTATTACGAATTGGGAAACCAAGATGAATATTATCCTGTACCCGATGGCATGAAGACCACACCGTGGTTTCAGTAGGGCCATACATGTTATAAAGCACAACTTGCTTGGCTTTTAATGCTTGAGCCAACACAGGAGGTAATGCTTCTCCACCGCATAACCCAACGATAGGATGTGAAAGCAGTGATTTAGCCAGTAGCCCCTGCCATCCCGCAGGAGTGGCTTGAATATGACTAACTCCCTCCAAGTCACATGCTTTCAAACTGAATACAGAATCTGCAATCCTAACTTGCGCACCGCAAACCAATGGCAGATATAACTCTAAGCCCGAAATATCAAAACCAAGCGCAGTTAAAGCCAACCATTTTGAATCTTGAGTGAGCGAAAATTGGGATTTCATTGCTAAGATAAAATTAACCAGATTGCCGTGGGTAATTGCGACCCCCTTAGGCTGTCCTGTGGAGCCTGAGGTGTATAAAATATAAGCAAGCTGCTGGGCACAAACCTGCAGTGACGTCTTATGGTCTTGATATCGTGTTCGATTCACTTTTGCAATCGACCAAACCGGTAATCCACTTGGGTTAAATATATCTTCTAAGTTGGTCACGATAGCCCTTGCAGCACTCGATGCAAAGATTAATTGTTGCCGCTGATGAGGCATATTGGGATCAACGGGGACATAGACCACACCTGCCTGCATACATCCGAGCAGTGCAACAATCATATCTACCTGGCGCGAAACGACCACCACCACTCTATCCTCGGATTGCACGCCTTGTTCGATAAGGAAGTTTGCAAAATTGTCACTCAGTTGCAGTAACGTTTCGTAATTCAGCTTGGCACCGCTGTCATCTTGCAATGCAATTGCAGCCAAGGGGATCTGTTGCTGTTTAATCAATTCGACGACTGTAGCCACTTCGTTAGTTTGTCGTGATGCACACAATGTAGCGTCTGGTTGATAGACAACTATGTTATTAATGGCCGTTTCAGGCTTGCTGATCAATGCATCCAGTAAGTTCAGGTAACAGGTTAAGAGCTGATCTAATAAAGCCGCGCGATACATAGCACCATCAGCTTCGAAGTAAAGCTCGATATTCCCATCTTGCACGCTCACGTCCAATGATAATTCAAACTTAGCAACCTGACTCTCAACATTTATTGGGCGTAGTGCCAGCGCCATGTCATCGCTTGGAACGGTGTCGCTTTGTAAGTAATTAAACAGAACTTGAAAGTGCGGATGCCTATCCGCTAATACAGGCCAATTTAATTGTTCTGCAAGCCACTCAAATGGAACTTGATCTTCATTTATCAGCCTTAGGGTATGGCGCTGGTTTTGGTTGACGGCCTCTGTGAATGTCACTCCCTCACGCACTTCGTTTTTATAGAGCTGCGTATTCATAAAACAACCCACTACATCAGCGAGTTCAGGCAGATTTCGAGCAGCGGTTGGCGAACCAATCAAAAAGTCTTGCGTGCTGCTAAAACGGCTTAATGTTGCTTGCAATAAAGTCATAAAAACGGCCGCTGAAGTACAGCCATGACGCTGACAAAAAGCGTTAACCTGCTGGACTTGCTGCTCAGATAGCCGGTGACTGAGCATTACAGGGAAAGAGGAAAGCGTTGTCGTTGACTCCTTGCTCGGCAAGGTGAGCGGCTGAGGCTGCTGTTTAATATACTCCCGCCAATAAGTCAGCGTTTCATTGGCACTATCATGAGCAAGGTATTCACTTTGCCACATTGCATAATCTAAGTAGCGGCAACTTGGTTTGACCAATGCGTTTCCCTGATATGCGGCTAATAAATCTTTTAATATCAGTGTTTTTGACCAAGCATCACTTACAATATGGTGATTCCGTAGTAACAAATACCCACCCTGTGCAGTATTCACCCAAGCGGCTTTTAAAAGTGGTACCTGACTTAAATTAAACGGCACATTACACCATGACTTCACAGCAGCTTGCTCAAGGAGTGATTGGCTATCTAATATCGAGTCTATATCAATGATGGTGAGCGGCACCTTACATGCAGAGGCAACGACCTGAGTTGCAGTGCCATCGAACTGATAAAAGGTACGAAAGATCTCATGGCATTCGACTAGTGCGTCCAATGCTGATTGCAACCGAGTAAGATCTAATGCAATAGGCGCATGATATGTACGTAATACGTCGTAAGCATTACTTTGTGGGTCTATTTGCTGGAGCAGCCATAAACGTTTTTGTTGCAATGAAAGTACACCCGAAACCCTCTCTGTTGCAACAACCCCTGTCACTTCATCCTCTACCTCAGGTTCATTCCATAACTGCGCCAACAGGTCCAAATCAAGTCCATCTACCAATTCATCCGCTAACTCATTATTTGACATACACATACTCATAAAAATAAAAGTGGGAGCCGCTGGCTCCCACTTCATAGTCTAAAGATAATCGAAAGCTACGCTTTCACTTTGATATCTATGTGGCTTTCAGACCCATTTTTTCACGCAATGCCGCTTGCTGCTCAGGGGTCAGCGTTGCCAGTTTGATTTGCGTCAATGCTAATTTCTCCAATCTAGACGGATCGCCACTTAAGTTATTTAGTGCTTGCGCCAAAGATTGAATACTTGGATTGTCAAAGACCACACCAGGCTCAACGTTGAGTAATAGTAATTTCTTAATCCGCGTCGCAAATTTGATGGCTGATAGCGAATGACCACCCAAATCAAAGAAGCTCGCATCACAGCTGACTCGTTCCACTTCTAAAATCTTCGCCAGTGTTGACGCCAGCAAGGTTTCCAACTGACTATTCGGGGCTACATAGGTAGACAGTGTAAGATCGGCAATCTTAGGTAGACCTTGGCGGTCCACTTTACCGTTAGCCAATAAAGGCAGCTCAGCTATGCTGACAAAGAATGCCGGTACCATTGCATCAGGCAACACGTCACGTAGCTGCGTTTGCAGCGCTAAATTGTCTTGTCCTGTAAGCAGCTCAGCTGGGGTAGTTTGTTTGTCCAGATACTGAGTAAGAAAGGCAACCAATACAGCCTCATTACCATAATGTTGTACAGCAACAAAGCAATCGATACTTTCCAAGTGCTGAGAAATTGACTGTGCCACCTCATTAGGTTCCACCCTGAATCCACGGATCTGAACTTGGTCATCTTTACGACCAGACAAGCTAATGGATCCATCCGGTAGATAACGAGCAAGATCCCCAGTTCGATAGAGTCGCTCAGCCCACTGACTGTTATTTACAAACGCATCATCGGACCCCACGTTGATGTAGCCGGGAGACAATTGCTGACCAGCGATACAAAGTTCACCCTGCTCACCAGTAGCACACAGTGCATCTTGGGAGTCTAAGATAAAAATTTGAGTGCCAGAGAAAACATGACTTAATCTAGGTACCGCAGCATCAAAGCGCGCATTATTTTCGTATTGGTGTGACATTACACCGACCGTCGTTTCAGTTGGGCCGTAGTGATTAAATACCTGTGCCTGTGGGGCAAGTTTATGCACTTTTTGGATCAACGCAGGTTTTGCCGCTTCCCCACCAAGGATCAATTTACTTGGAAGACGCGCCGGTACGACTTCTAGTAACGCTTGCAAGTGAGAAGGTACTATTTTTACGCAATCAACGTCTTGATCTGCCACAAAGCGACCAAATGCCTCACCATCAAGCATTTCTTGCTCATTCGCTACAACTAAACTTGCACCGTTGTAAAACGCATTAAACAATGTTGTATTGCCAATATCAGCCGCTACGGTCGACGTTAAGCCAAAGCGTTGATTCTCTTGTAAGCCTAAAGCATGGGATGAGGCCGCACAGTACTGCGCCAGTTGTCGATGTGCAATCGCCACGCCTTTTGGTACCCCCGTCGAACCCGACGTAAATAGCACATAGGCGGTGTTATCCAAGCTTATTTCAGGTAAGACACCCGCATCAAGCTCAAGTTGTTGTGCATCAAGTAGTAACTGCTCAATATTTTGCTCATTGATATGAAGTGTGGCACTAGCAGCCTCCATTACACGCTGCTTACGCGCTTCTGGCCAGCTCGGGTCGATAGGGCAATATGCTGCACCAGCTCGCATCACGGCCAACAGCGTAACAACCTGCTGCCAACCTCTGGGCAGTGATAACAGCACAATATCACCCTGCTTTATACCTTGAGCTTGTAATGATTGAGCCAATTTATTAACTAAAGTCACTAGCTGGTTATAGCTCAGAGCATGCGCGCCATCGACCAAAGCCACATGCTCACTTTTAGCATCAGCAAAATAATCGAGCTGTTCAAAGATATGAGAGGCTGTTACCCCTTTATCGGCATTCAATTCAACAAAACGCTGCTGCTCCAATGGCGTAACTAATGAAATTTCACTCACTGGAGTCGCCAACTTTTGCGGTGCCTGAGCGAGTAAATACACAAATTGCTCCAGTAACAAGGTAGCAGCTTGATGAGAATACGCAGCACTATTAAATTGCAACCTAACGCGGTCATCAGCAATGGTTAAACTCAATTCGGCGTTATCAGCCGTCACTGCTGTGGCTTCAACACTCGCAAGTGTAGAAGCAAACTGAGTCATCACGCTACTTGTTGCTAAGCCCTCAGGGCTTTCAAAACATTCAGCCCACTCATTATGTTGCTCTAGCGTGAAAGCAAACTGACCTATCCATTCCTTCAATACTTGCATCGCAGCCACAGGTACTTGAACAGGTAGTGCTTGGGTATAAACTCCAAGCGCATCAGCTAGGTCTTCACTCATTCTGCGAGGATCATAGCCAATATTAGTTATAAAGCTTTGCCCCGAAATACGTGCTAATAACAACCACCAAAGCGACAAATACACACTTTCGGCTTCGACTTCTAACTGTTGTGCCAGCGCTGTAATGCCGTCAGCAACCGCTTGTGGTAAGTCATCATCAACGCATTGCAAGCGTTGTAATGTACCTTGCTCAGGGGCCTTATGATAAGGCAACGCGAAGTGATCTTTTGCCGTGCTAAGTTGACTAATATATTGCTGCCAATAGGCTTTACCCTGAAGTGATTCTTCACTGCTGGTCAGCTCTTCAAGCCAAGCGAGAAAATCTGGATATTGAACACTTTCCTCACGCTCAACGTTCTGCGCTAGCAATCGTTGCGCAATGTTTTCAGTACTCGCAAGATCAACACATAGCGCATGCGTGCGCACCAAAAGGTAAACCTCGTCTTGATGAGCGACTCTTATTACTTGTAGATTCTGACCCGATGCCGGGTTTAACGACAGCGGATATAAACTATCTAATGTTGCTAAGTTGATGCTGGTGCTCGATTCTAGCGTCACTGACTCAACCACTGGTTTGGCGACCTCTTGAGGTAACTGCCTTAACCCACGAAAGCCCGGAACTTCAGCAAATGCAAAACTTAGTACAATATTGTCATCGATTACTTCGTTTAATCTTGCCTGTAGCTGCTCAGCGCTATACTGAAAATCCAGCCGTAAGAGCGTACTATTAAAAGCCAGTGGCTCTAATGAATTACCTTGGTTTTGCTGCTGCGCACTCAGTGAAATACCTTGTGGATAAGCAGAGATATATTCTTGGATCATAAGATACACTACCTTTTACTGTACGTTATTTGCGTGTTGTAACTCTTGTTGCGTATAGATGTCCCCCATCGCAACAACGATTTTTCGTGGACCCTCGAATGGATCTCTTGCGTGTGCAGCAAGCATATTATCTAGCATCACGACATCTCCTTGCTGCCAGTCAAAGCGAACGGCACAGGTTTCGTATGCGGCACCAATAATCGCCATTTCTTCCTCACTAATCGCGCTTCCATCGCCAAAGTAGACATGCCTAGGTAATCTTTGCTCACCCACCAGTTCAATTAGACTTTCTTTAACCTCTGGCTCCAAACAGGCGATATGATGTAATTGAACTTGGTTAAAGAACGACCTTTCTTTCGTAAGCGGATGGACTATTACACCATGAGTTTTAGTTTTGGTTTGTAAGCCATCGTTTTCTAACCAGCTGTATTCAATACCTGCTGCGCGGAGTCGCTCTTCCACCTCAATTTTGCTATCGGTCTTATAGAAGTGTTGCCAACTTACATCCACACTTTTGTGGAAATTGCGAAGATAGAGCAGGCCTTTTTCTTCAATTTTCTTAACCAACTCACTTGGCAACACAGATAACATGCGACGACAATCGACAATCGGGGTTGTACCGCCAACAGGTGAAGGTAGTTCACAAAAAAACCACTGTTTACGAGGCCACTGCTCTAAGTGAGAGCTCTCGTTGTGATAAAGGATCATTTTGTTTTCAGGGTAGGGAGTCGATTTATACGTCTTCTTGCCGCCCTCTTTTTTGGGCAGATCACCATAGTTACCATAAAGCCCAGGTTGGATCGCACTGGCAAATTGCTCAAAGTCCTGCGGTGTTTTTAGGCCAAAACCACGGAAGACCAACCCTGCATATTTCAGCAAGTTAGTTTCTATAAAATCTCGATTTGCTTCAGCCCAAATGTACGGGTCTAAATCTTTACTGGTTGGTTGGATCACCGCAGGAAACCCTTCGGCTCCTGGGAAAAATGTCGTAGAAGTTGCAGCCTGAGTAGCGCTAGCTGCGGGTTTTACCCCTTTTTTAAGTGATGAAAATTTACCTTTTCGCACAGTGGACGTCATCGTTTTCTCCTGTCATAGACTCATACCAATCCGCGGTAATGAACTATCGGACCTCCAATAGAACATCGCCCTGCTACCTTGAGTTGGTCTGCTTAGCGATATGACGTAAGACAAATTATTTTCTTTACTACAAAGTAGAAGATTTACTTGATTTGAATCAAAAATGAGGTGCATCTCGCACCTCATTTTTATACAGATAGTTAAACTGGTTATG
Source organism: Pseudoalteromonas sp. OF7H-1 (assembly GCF_022347825.1). NCBI lineage: Bacteria > Pseudomonadati > Pseudomonadota > Gammaproteobacteria > Alteromonadales > Pseudoalteromonadaceae > Pseudoalteromonas > Pseudoalteromonas sp. OF7H-1. The sequence goes on from NZ_JAKRFX010000015.1 coordinate 91,532, forward strand.
ATCTGGAGTTCGCTACTTCTTTAACTTTGCAAACTTCGTTGATTTAAACTTATTCTGACTCGCTTGTTTGCTAATTTGCGGTCTGAACGTCGCTAAGCTTAGTGCAGGCTGTTGCACTAACTGCCCAAGCAACGCTAGCCATCTATCCAGTGCAACTTGCATTTTATCTCGTCGATATAGTCCGCTCTTGTAATAACAACGACCTTGATAAGCGCTCTTTTGAGCATCAATAAAGATTGCTGAGTCAAACTTGCTCGATGTATCTGTAGAGGAGAGCCCTTCCATATTGAGCCCTTCAATTGGCCAATCCGGCTTTGGCGTATTTTGCATTACAAAAAGCTGTTGGAATAATGGCGACAACCCCGCAGTTCTTTGTACGCCTACCTCATTAATCACGCCATCTAAGGTAAACAACTGATTGCTTTGTACATCGAGTAAGGTGTGTTGAACATGCGCACACAGCTCAGCAAAGCCCATAGCGCCAGTAAGGCGGATACGCAATGGAAGTACCCTAATAAAATATCCGATCAAAGGTTCTAGATCGGCATGTTCTCGTCCCGACAGATCAGTGCCTAGCACTAAATCTTGCTGCCCAGTCATTTCATATAACCATGCAGCATAACTTGCCAGTAGTACACTAAAGACAGAACACTGCTGATGTTGCGCTAACTGCTCGATGGCTTGGCGCACCTCAGCCACGATGGTAAAGTCGATGACTTCACCTTTTGTATCACTATTTTCAGGACGCGGTGAATGTAGAGGGATCAGGGTTTGCACAGGTGCATCGGCCAATTGAGTGCGCCAATACTGAGCGACCTCGCGCGCCTCATCACTTGCCAAGCGCAGCTGCTGCCACTTAGCATAATCACTATATTGAACTTGTAGCGCAGGTAAAACAGTTTCGCGTTTCTCAACCTGTGCCAAATAAAACTCACCAACCTGCTGCACCAGGTTACCCATAGACCACCCATCACTGACGATGTGATGCATGTTAATGGTTAACTGATAGTGTTTATCCGCAATTTCGACCAGCAACACTCGTAGTAAAACATCTTGTGCTAAATCAAACGGTGTACGCTCGAAGTGTTGACGCAACTCGGTCGCCGCTTGCGTATTTTGCTCTAAACTATCAGTCAGTTTCACGAACTGCCAATTCAGTTCATTTTCCTCACTGTAAAGCGCAACCACATCTCCTTCTTGCTCAATAAAGCGATAACTGAACGTACGATGCCATGCCAGTAACTGAGTAAATGCTTGCTGCAGGCTTACCACGTCAAGCTCACCAAAGAGATTCACACTCGTAGTGATGTTATAAGCCGCTTTATCTTTTTCTTCACTTAATTTGTCCGTGATCCAGAGACTACGCTGCTCCGCCGATACGGGCACTTGCTGCTCGAAAGGCAGTGCTTGTAGTGCAATCGCTTCAGCCTCCCTATTCGCTTGATGCTGCTCAGTGATATATTGTGCCAACGCAGTAAATTCACTATGTTCAAAGATTTCCCTGACCCCTAGATTCAACCCAAATGTTTGATTGATTTGCGAGGTCAACCTCATAGCTAGAATAGAATCCCCACCCGCATGGAAAAACTGGCTATGGGATGATGCTTCAACGCCTAATAACGCCTGCCAAATCGCCGCCAGTTGCTTTTCGTGAGTGTTCATTGCATGGCTTTCAGTCTGGCTTGCTTGCCGTGAGGGCTGAGGTAACGCTTTTACATCTATTTTTCCGTTTATAGTCAACGGAAATTGGGCCAATGCAAACCAATGAGCCGGTTGCATATAATCAGGTAACCTCTGCTGAGCTTGTGTTTGCAGCGCATTGAGATCCAGATCCTCTCCTATCACATAAGCAACTAGCTGTGCCCCTTGCTGAGTTTCTTGCAGACGGACCAGTGCACTATTTACGCTAGGCATTGCCGTGATTTGCTTTTCGATTTCAGCCAATTCAATTCGATAACCGCGTACTTTAACTTGTTGATCCGCACGCCCGTGATAAACAAGTTCGCCTTGCTTGCCCCAACGCACCAGATCACCTGTACGATATAAACGCTCGCCTTTATCGCTAAATGGGTTTGCGATAAAGCGCTCTGCAGTTAAATCCGCTCTAGCAAAATAACCTTGTGCCAACGTACCTGCAATGTACAACTCACCAATTCCACCTTGCGGCGTAAGGTTAAGCTCTTCACTCAACACGTAGGCATGACGCTCGCCAACGACTGAACCAATCGGCACATAAACACTGTCGAGCAATGAAGTGTTATCGTCTTGCCAAATGGTCGGCGTGATCACTGTTTCTGTTGGCCCATAAGCATTGATAAATTGTGTGTTAGGTGCACGCTGACGCCATTGAAGTAGCTCTTGCACAGGCCAAGCCTCGCCACCCACAATGCACAAGCGAACCGCATCAAGATGCGGCAAGTGCTGTAAATAGCCGCGTGGTAAGTCAACGATATTGATCTGCTTGGCTGTGATGAGTTCGCTACACTGCTCTGGTAATAGCGTTTTACCATTCACCATAGTGAGTTGGGCACCCATTAACAACGGCACAAAAACCTGCTCAAGCCCAGCATCAAAGCCCAATGAAGCAAATGCTAAAGCATGATCGGCGGCCTTGTATTGATAAGCATCGGCTATTGCCAAACAATGGCTCAATAGTGCTGCTCGTGTGACCGCAACCCCTTTTGGTTTGCCAGTAGAGCCTGAGGTAAACACCAGATATGCCAATTGCTGTGGATGCTGTATAGATACTTCTCGCTTAGCGTGGCTCGCTAGATTTATGATACTGCTGAGAGAAATTTGCTCAACAGCACAGTGCTCAAGCCCTTTCCCTTGATATAGCACCAGTCGCGGTTCACTCACTGCAAGGATATCATGCAGACGGGAATCTGGAGAGTCGGAATCAAGAGGGACGTATATTGCACCAAGCTGCCAAATGGCTAAGATACTTGCGAGCGTATCGAGTCCTGTCCTCATTAATAATGCAACGCGATCTTCACGGCGGATCCCTTGGCGTTGGAGACCATCGGCTATCTTTTCGCTATGTGCCAACAGAGCCTGATAACTTAGTGACTGGTCTTCAAAGTGGATCCGTGCACTATGCTGATGCAGCTCAGCTTGCTGGTATAAGTACTCAATAATATCGACTTTTTGTGTTTCCTGCCTGCTTCGGGGATCACCAAGTTCAAGTAATGCCTTTTCCTGCTCCGCACTCAATGCGGTTATATTGCCAAGCGGCTGCTTCACCCCTTGCGCCAGCTGCGAAATAATAAGCACAAAGCGCTCAAGTAAGTGCTTTGCCTCAACATTATTTAATGCTGCGAGTTGGTAGTGAAAAGCAATGTCGATGGTCTCTTGCTGTGAAATCGATACCGTCAGTGGGTAATCCGTCTCTTCGCGGCTAGCCACAAGCTCGAATTGCGTGGATTCCTTATCAGCTTGCTGAAGTGCCTCCGCTATCGGGTAGTTTTCAAAGACAACCAATGTATCGAATAATCCACTTGGGCAGTCCAATCCACCTTCTCTTGCCCATTTTTGAACATCACTTAAGGGAGTATATTCATGCTCACGTGCAGCCATGCTTTGGCGTTGTAGCTGCTGCAACCATTGTCCAACGGGCAATTCTGGCTCCAGCGTTACTATGGTCGGCAACGTATTGATAAACAAACCGAGCATGCTATCACTTTGGGGAAGCTGCGGTGGTCGCCCTGAGGTCACCGAGCCAAAACATACGGCATTGCGTCCGAGAGCGGTTTTCAATACCAATGACCATGCGGCTTGGATCAACGTGTTTACCGTGATCTGCTGGCGACGACAAAAAGACAGGAGGGTTTCGGTCTGTGTGGAGTCAATAATCCTGCTTGTTTGACCGGCTTGATTTTCTGCTATATGCGATTTTTCCGCTTGATTGAACAGCGAGCAAGGCTCACTCAATAGTTGTAACTGCTGTTGCCAATAACGGCTATTCTGCACTTGGTCTTGTGCTTGCAAAAACGCAATATAACTGTCGTACTGACCAGTTACAGCCGTCAGAGCTTGTCCTTGATAGGCACTCAGTAGTTCGCCCATCATTCGAGAAGCACTCCAGCCGTCAGTGAATAAATGGTGATTGGTCCAAATAACTCTGTATTGCGTGGCATTGAGCCGAACGATAACCACACGGTTAAAGCCAATGTCTTTTTCTAAATTAAAGCCTGATGCCACTTGTCGCTTTGCCAGCTGACCAAGTTCAGCCTGTACATCTCGGTTTTTCATAGACCAGTCAAGTACCGTGATATCAGCCTGATGTGATGTAACAACATATTGATGTGGCGGCGTGACCTGAGTGAGCAAGCCCGTTCTTAACGCATCATGGCGATCTGTTACTCGTTGCCAAGCTGCGCTAAATGCGTCTATATCTAAACCGGTTACAGCGAACTGCATTTGATTTATGTAAGCACTATTGTCACTGTACAAAGCGTGGAAAAGCATGCCTTCTTGCATCGCTGAAAGAGGATAAACTTTGCTGATTTTCTCAGCATCTAACTGCCGTAATGTGTCGTCCGAGAGTTGTGCTAGTGGCACATCAGACCGACTTAGTTTTGCGGTGGCTGTTTCGCAGTGGCTTACCAACTCCTCCAAGCATTGCTGGAACAATCTCATAAAATCATTCACTGCGCCTGCGCTCAGTCTAGCCTCAACAAAACTTGCGCGGATCTGGAGCTGCCCTCCTAAAACCTGTGCTTGTATCGCCAGCTCACTCGTCACCTTTGCTAAGCCATTATGGCTTGCCCCTGTAGATTCAAGGGCGGGTTGCCATATACCATCACTGGTAAAGTTATTGTCTAACTGACCTAAATAGTTAAATTCTATATCCGCAATTTCTGGCGAGTGTGTAGGTGTGGCGGAATTGCCATACTTAAGTGCGCCATAGCCAATTCCTTTATTTGGGATCCTACGCAGAGCCTCTTTTGTGCCAGTGATCGTGTCGAGCCAGTTACCGCGGCGCGATAGTTTCAGCGGGAACATAGCGGTAAACCAACCCACCGTACGACTCAAATCAATCTCTGATTGCCAAGGCTCTCGACCATGTCCTTCCAAGTGAAGCACATATTCATCTTTTCCTAACCAGCGATACACCGCTTCGCTCAGCGCGCTTAATAATAAGTCATTAACTTGGGTGCGATATGGCCGACTTGCTTGGGTCAGTAACTGTGTTGTGAGCTCGACAGAACATTGATGTTCTGCGGTTGCTACGCTAGCTTCAACTGCACTTGCGTCCGCATCCTGATAAGGGAGAGGTAAAGGAGATGCGGTTTGCATATGCCAAAAATTAGCTTCATCAGCAAACGCTTCAGCATAGTGCTGTAGCGCTTCCGCCCACTTTTTCACACTGCTCGACTTGGCTGGTAGCTGCCAATCTGCAGAATTCAGCAACTGCTCATAGCCAGTTGCTAAATCATCCAACACAATGCGCCAAGACACGCCATCAATCACCAAGTGATGAACCACCAGCAAAACACGATAGCTGCCGTCGGCTACTGTCATCACAGCCGCACGCATCAAAGGCCCATCTTGAATATTCAAGCTTGCTTGTATTTCCTCTGCCAGCGTAGTGATCTGCTCACACTCCACTTGATGCATTGTAAAAACCTGCGCCAGCATCGACTCATGATAATCACCAAAAGATTGTTGCCAATCACCTCGACCGTCCTTGCTAAATGTTAGCCTTAGGGCGTCATGATGCTGAATGAGTCGACCTATCACTTGCTGGAGTACACGCCAATCCAACGCTTGCTCCAAGCGTAACATAACCGCTTGGTTGTAGTGATGTGGTGCATGCTCTCGCTGCTCAAAAAAGGCCTGCTGAATAGGCAAAAGAGGCGCCTGCCCTTTAACTTCTTCCACGTCGCTCGGATTTGGCTCAGCTAACTGGACGGCAAGCGCCGCAACACCCGCTATGGTTTGCGCTTCAAACACATCTCCAGGTGATACTTCCCAGCCAGCTTGACGACACAAAGACACCATTTGTAGGCAAATTATCGAGTCGCCTCCGAGGGCAAAAAAGTTATCATCTCGGCCTATTTGCTCCAGATTAAATAATTTGCACCAGATTGCAGCGATCGATTGTTCAGCCTCACCAACACAGGCCGTGATTTGCGTTTGCTCTTGGTGCTTGGGTGCTGGTAAAGCTGAACGATCCACTTTGCCATTGGCGTTCAGCGGCAGGCTATCCATTAGTGTAAATACTGCAGGAACCATGTATTCGGGTAGCGCCGCTCTGGTATCGGCTTGAATGTCTTGTGCCGTTCTATGTGAGCAGAGATAAGCGAGTAACCTAGTTGTTCCTGCATGCTGCTGAGCAACAACAGCCACATCACTTACGCCTGCCATCGCACGTAATTTAAGCTCTACTTCTTCAATTTCGACCCGGAAACCACGGATTTTGACTTGGTTATCGACTCGACCAATAAACTCAAGTTGCGCGTGTTCGTTCCATCTCACCAAATCTCCAGTGCGATATAAACGCTTACCTGAATCACTAAATGGGTCGGCCACAAAGCTTGCAGCAGTTTGGCCAGCTCGGCCAACGTAACCCTGAGCCAGAATATCGCCTCCAATATAGAGCTCACCCGCTTGCCCTTGTGGTACCAAGTTCTGCTCTGCATCTAGTACATAGAGTTTACGCTCTGCAATAGCAGTCCCAATAGGAACAGAGTCGATATGCGCAACATCGAGCTTAGTACAATCAAAGATTGCGGCCTCCACCACAATTTCGGTGGGTCCATAGGTATTGACCAATTTTACGTCTGCCAAGCCAGCTTGTCGCCAAGCGCTAATAGCTTGTTTTGACATGGCTTCGCCACCGGAATGCACCTGTCGTAAAGCCGGTAAGCGCCAATTGTGCTTGGGCATTAAATAACACCAATCTTCAGCTACTTGGCGCCAATAAGCGGCACTTAGGTCCATAACACTGATGCGATGTTTACTGGCCTGCTCAAATAATTGTTGTGCATCCCACAAGCTATCGTCTCGAATAACCAGTGCAGCGCCAACCACTAAGGTTGGAAAGACCTGCTCAACAAAGGCATCAAAGTTCGCCGTCGCAAACTGTAAAACCACATCTTGTTGCGAAAGATTAATAAAATCAGCCGCCGTAAATATATAACGGCTAAGCGCCCCATGTGCTACCGCCACCCCTTTCGCTTGACCCGTCGAGCCAGAGGTGTAGTTAAGATAAGCAATATGCTCAGGATGGACGTCAATAGCTAAGTCTTGTGCAAACCAACCTGATGTATCCGAGCAAACTAATGCGTCTTCTGCCATCAAAGGAAGCGATGTTAAGTGCAATTGCTCGCCCAATATCAAAACACAGCCGCTATCTTCTATCATGTGAGTTAGCTTATCTTCGGGCAGCTTAGCGTCCAGTGGTAAATAGGTCACTCCAGACTTAAAACATGCGAGCAAGCTTGCCACCAAATAAGGCGACCTTGGCAATGCAATACCCACAACCTCCCCAGCCTTTACACCAACATTTTGAAGTTGCGAAGCAATATAGTTGGCATGTGCTTCTAACCATTGATAATCAAAGTGATGATCTTGAAAAATCATTGCGGTATTCGTTGGCGTGGCAAGTGCCTGTTGGCGAATCAAGGTGTGGGTTAACTTTTCAACGTGAGCCAAGGTTTTACCCTTACTCGCGTTACTTTCAGGCAAATACGGGCGCTGGTTTTCGTAGGCCACATCAATCCAATTACCAATGGTCTCATTTTCATGTCCGAGTGCTAAGGTAAGCAGCAAACAGAACTCTCGTTGTAATGTCTGTATGTATTGGAGATCAAACTGCGCGAGATCGTACTCAATTTCACACGCTATATTGGCCTCGCTAGTTTGCACCGATAGTGCAATAGCAAACTTGCTCTGGGTACTGCCACCCACGACAGGTTCTAGCGAGAAATCAGCGAAGTTGAGTTGTCCTTGTAACTGCGGTTGACAATCAAACCCCACTTGAAAAAAACTACCTTGATACTGCTCAGCGCGATGCTCTGGTAACACCGACAACACATATTCAAACGGTACATCACTGTATTGCGTGCAAGTAAGTGCATGTCCTTGTATTCGTTTCACAACATCAATAAAAGATCGGGCAGCATGGGCCTCACAGCGATAGGCTTGCGTGGTAATAAAGCAGCCAACGATGTCTTGCACTTGCTCTTGCGAGCGACCCGCGTTGGGGACACCAACAACAAATTGATCATTCCCATGGTGGCGAGATAACAATAACTGCCATACCGCCAGCAAGGATGCAAAAGGCGTGACCTGATTTCGTTTACAAAAATCATTAAGCTCCACACCTAACGGCACATTGAGCATAAATTGCTGACGCGCGCCTGCTGAGCTTAACTTATTAGACGTGATACGCTGCTGGTGTAATCGCACTGGTTGTCGCGGGGCACTTAAATAATGCTGCCAAAAACCGACAGCAGGATGCGCGTCGGACAGTTCACTGCGCTGCCAATGTGCAAAATCAAGATAGCGTAGTGCAGGCTTAGACAGGGAAAGTCCCTGATAGGCGCGTTTTAAATCGGCCAAAATCAGGTTATTAGACCAACCATCAGAAACGAGGTGATGATAACTTAATGCAAGAATTTGCAACTGATCGGCGCAACTGATGAGTTGAGCTTTGAGTTGCGGCACTTGTGTTAAATCATTAGCTGTCATTAACCAAGTGTTTAATTCTTCGCTCGCCAGATAATTTGCTCTACATTTATCACTATGAACTTGCTCTAACGAAAAAACAGCACTGTCCAGCTCAACTTGTGTTGGCTCATTACCATTTGCGATAAATTGCGTTCTAAATACACCGTGATTGGCAATCACAGATTGTAACGCCAACTCTAACTTGACGGCATCGACTTGGCCATGAACTTCAAAAACGACAGGCATAAGATAACTTGTATTCGACTCATCTAATGCTTGCAGCGTCCAAAGCTGTTGCTGTAAATATGATAAGGGTGCGGTATGACCGGATAGGTGAGGGATCCCTTCGCTGGCATCTTGCTCTAACAGTAAACTCAATATATCGCTATCAATATCCGCTAAAAAATCATCTTGCATATTTACACCATGCCTATCTTCAAAGTTGACACCGCGAGGCGGCCAAAGTATCAGTAAGACGGTATAGCGCTATTGAAATTTACTTTTCATTTTAAAAGCCAAGTCTACTCACTTGGCTTTTATCGTTATCGCTCAGTAATCACTTACCGCGATTTAAATTTGGCAAACTTGTTGAGCTTTGGCCTATTGTTTGTAGCAGATGATATAGAACGATAGAGCTCGCTAATCACCGTATTTGGTTTTGCTGTGAGAGATAATAAAAGCTGACTCCATTGCTCCAGCCAAGCCGCCATAGCAGGTTGATCATAAAGCGCTTTTCGATATAACCAAGTACATTCAATTTCGTCATTAGGGGTAACAAATAACGCATTGGCAAACTTGCTGTACTTAGGCAAATCAATATCAGCGGGGGAAAATGAAACACCCTTTACTTGCCAACTTGGCTTTGGCGCATTTTGCATTACAAATAGTTGCTGTAGGATCGGTGCATTGAACTGGTTTCTGGGTGGATTCACTTGCTTAATTATTTCATCTAAGCTCATCAATTGATGTTCCACCGTCACAGCTAACGCATGGTGCACTTCTTTCAGTACTTCTTCCATAGTGGCGGCTGAAGATAGCTGGGTTCTAACAGGGAGGACTTTCACAAAATAACCTATGATAGCTTCCAACTCCGGTACTTCTCTGCCAGCGAGATCAGTCCCGATCACTAAGTCTTGTTGTTTGGTCACAAATTGTAAGAACAATAAGTACGCGGTCATCATTACCGAGTTTAGAGAAACATTCTGTGCTTTGGCAAACGCCCTAAGCTGCTCACTTTGCTCAACAGATAACACCAATCGTACTTCTTCTCCCAGATCGCTAGCCTGCTCAGATAAAGGCTTATGCGCAGGAAATAACGAAAGCGCAGGTGCATCACGTAATGTATTGCGCCAGTAGCTTTGTTGTTTTGTTGCTTCTTCACTTAGTAAACGCTGCTGTTGCCAATACGCAAAATCAGCATAGTCATAGGGAATTTCAGCCCCTTTCACTTGATCAATATCACCATAAAATTGACTCAACGACTCAATAAAAATCGCAATGGACCAACCATCAGAAATAATATGATGCATATTCACCAGCAAACGTAGATGGTCTGGCGCAAGCCAAACAGCCTTAACTTTAATAAGGGGAAGTGCTGCAAGGTCGAATTGGTGCGCGAACAGTTGCTGTTGTTGTTCTGCGAGCGCATGGTTTTTTGCACTCTCAGTCAATGCAATTAAATCCTGTTGTTCAATCACAATATGATTGTGAGCGACGGTCACTAGCCTAATTTCACCTTCTATTTCTTCAAACCGCGTCCGCAGCGCAGATTGTTGCTCAACCAACTTATCTAAAGCGTATTGTAATTTGTCTATATCCAAGTGGCCGCGTAAATCAACACCGCCAAACATGTTGTAACTCATGGCTTGGCCCTTGTTTGCTGCAAGCTGATGCGCAACCCATAAACTTCTTTGCCCTGGCGACACCACAACAGGGAGATCCTTTGGCCTTTTTTCGAGTGCTGTAATAGTCCCTTGTTCCAACTCAATCGCCTCTGCAAACTGCGACAGTACAGGGCTGAGCAACAGCGTTTTAAGCGCTATGCTGTAGCCAAGCGCTTGATTGAGCGCAGCGATAAAGCGTAGTGCAATAATGGAATCTCCACCTAGTTTAAAAAAGCTATCGTGTCGACTCACTTGATCAAGACCAAGCTGGGCTTGCCATAACCCAGCAACCAATTGCTCCACTGCTCCTTGTGGTGCAACAAAGTTGATGTCAGCCTGAATATTCACTTTAGGTAGTGCCGCTTTATCTACTTTGCCATTCACCGTAAGTGGTAAGTGCTCTAAAGCGATAATGGTGGATGGCAACATGTATTGAGGTAGCTGCTTTGCTAATTGAGAAAGCACTGCCTGCTCGTCAATTACATTGGCCACAACATACCCGATAATGCGTGAGGAATTTGCGGTTTCATCAACTATCACGGTTGCTTCATCAATGTTTTGCAACGCGCAAAGCTGCGCTTCTATTTCCGCAAGCTCTATACGATAACCACGAATTTTAACCTGATTATCACTGCGTCCAAGATATAACAAAGTCCCATCCGCTTCGTAGCGGACAATATCTCCTGTGCGATATAAACGGCTACCATCATCACTAAATGGGTTCGCAATAAAGCGTTCAGCGGTCAAATCAGCACGTCCAACATAACCTTGAGCAAGCCCTGCCCCAGCAATGTAAAGCTCCCCAACCGCGTTGGCGGGACAATGATTTAGATACTTATCCAGCACAAATAGCATGGTATTGTTTAACGCATTAGAGATAGGCTGAACGGTATAATCTGTACACGACTTGGGCGTCACCGTATATGCAGAGCATCCTACCACCGTTTCTGTCGGGCCATACTCATTAATGAATCGGCTATTGACTAGCTGTCGGCGAAGCTTACTCACAGTACCAGACATCAACTTATCACCACCTATAACAAAACAATGATGGCACGAAGAAATGATGTCACGGCCAAGGCTTAATAGCCCATCAAGGTGCGCAGGTGTGAGTTTAAATAAGGTATCTTCAGTTGCTTGTTGAATACTATCTGCAACATGATTTAGCAGTGCGTCATCTTGATTTATCATCTGTACGCTTTTACCCGCGTAGATAGGCACCAGTAAGCTCGTGATCGTTGCATCAAAAGACAGGGTCGAGCTCACTACTGCACGCTGACAGTCATGCATATAACGCGAGCTTGCGTCCGCTAAGTAGTTGTTTAGTCCTGCTAAGGTGACAGCTACTCCTTTTGGTAACCCCGTAGAGCCCGATGTATAGAGCACGTAAGCAAGTTGTTTACCATCACGTGATGGCCACACCCGTTCTGTGATCGATTTAGTCATTAGTTGCCGATAGCTCAATTGCTCACAGCTTATCTCTGGTATGGCTTCAACGTCGCTCACCACCAATGCAAGTTGACTATTCTCAACAAGATACTGCTGTCGTGATATAGGCAATGAAGCATCAATGGGGACGTACGCCATTCCTGCTTTTAAGATACCAAAAATACACACTAATGATGCGATATCACGGGACATTCTCAGCCCCACTAAGCTTTGTGGCTTGAGGCCTTGCGCTTGCAGTATTGCAGCAACTTTATCACTATGCTGCACCAGTTCTTTGTAGGTGAGCGCCCCTGATGCACCTGAAACCGCTATCATTTCTGGCTGCCGATGACCATATCGCTGTAACTGAATAAGTAAATCATCAGGCGCTTGAGCACGCGGACCACTTGGCAATCGACTCACAACATCACCTTGCCATAAACTTGCCTGTGTCACGGGCACCGCAGCTAATGCATTAAGGTGAATAAGCGCAGACAAAAATGCAGTTTGCAATTGCGCGATAAAACACGCTTGATATAGCTCCTTAGCGTAATAAAAGTGGCACTGAACGCCCTCACCTTGAATATCAATAATGTCTAAATGCAAATCAAACGGCATAGTAAAACGATGCGCTTGGGTATGGGTTAACGCGATATTATTTAGCTTTTTGGCACTTTGTTTATCACGACGTAAATAATTAAACATCACCTGAAAGAGCGGATGTGTGCCATTGACTCGCTCGACAGCTAGCGCGTCGATAAGCTGTTCAAATGGTAAATCTTGATTAGATTGCGCGAAGTGATGATGATCTTTTGCTTGCGCTATCAGTGTCGCAAAGCTATCGCTATCTTGAATTCGTAGCGCGCTGACTTGAGTATTGACAAAAAAACCGATTACACCCAACGTTTCGGCTAAATGTCGGTTTGCAACGGGTACGCCGACTAACACATCCTGTTGACCACTATAACGTTGTAATGTCATTTGGAAGACTGTAAGCATCACCAGATAAGGCGTCGTACCAAAGCGCTCTGCTGCTGTGCTAACCGTCTCAGCCACGCTTTGTGATAAAGTGCTACTATGCGTCGCCATTGTATAGGTGTCTAACCGCCTTGCTGACTCCGTTGCCGGTAAGGTGACTGCTTCTATCCCCTTTGGTAACCGTGTTACCCAGTTATGTTTTTGCTGCTCGAGTTTCGCGCTATTTTCTTGCTTGGATTGCCACAAAGCATAGTCAATATAGTCGACTTTTTTCTCAGTAGACGGCTCCTTGTTAAGGGCAATCAATTGATACACATCTATAAACTCATCAAACAAGATTTGCATTGAAGTACCGTCGGTAATGATATGGTGCATTACAATTAACAGTTCGCAACGCCTATCTTGTGTGCTCAATACCACACGTAGTAACGGGTCCGACAACAAGTCGAATGGCCGCATTGCTTGCGTATGCGCCTCAGTGATCAAGTCTTGGTTAGATTGCGCTTGCGACAGCGCAACAAATTCAAACGTCAGCTGAGGATTTTGCTGCTGAAAAACACCTTCAAGTGTTTCAGTAAATTGGATTTGTAGTGCACCATGGCGAGCCTGTAGTACCGTAAAGCTTTGCTTCACCAGCTCAGCATCTAACTGTCCATCGAAATACAAAGAGCCCGCCAAATTATAAGCTTTATCATTCGGTGCAATTTTCCAAGCATACCAAAGCCTTTGCTGCGCGGCTGTTAACGGCGCTTTAGCCTGCAATTCAGAGCGGCTCGGTAAACTTATTTGAGTTGTATTTGCCCTTTGTTTTATCAAGTCATTTAGCTGTTGGGTTGATGTCGAGTGTAGCCTAGATTTTCGTTGGCGTTTTCTCGTTGGTGCTTCCACTTTCGGTCTCCAATTTAGGACAATGCAACTGCCACTTTTACTTGGCAAGTAGACGAGTGAAAAAATGAAAAAAACAGTCGCAAATAAAAATGATTCCTTTTACTAAATTTTTGTTTCGACTTTTCGTCCTTGGGGGAGCGCACTCAGTGCGCTCAATTATTGCCAAAATAACAAAATCAGGAATGGAAAAACCCATGCGAAGCAAAGCTCATCAATCAACAGCATTAACGCTCATGCTGTCACTGGTATACTTCTCTCCAAACGTTCAGGCCAACACTGAAAAAAATAGTAACAACATTGAGCGGATCGATGTTGTGGGCCAGCCCATTAAACGCAATTCAGGCCCTACTGGCCTAGATCTTAGTATCAAGGAAACACCTCAATCGGTTACTGTGCTAAGTCACCAGTACATGGATGACTTTGAACTAGACGATTTGGAAGATGTGCTGGTTCAAACAACGGGTATCTCTCGTTATAAGTTTGGAGCCGGTGACAATACCGAGTTTACTTCGCGCGGTTATCTAATTAATGCACTTGTTAAAGACGGCCTACCGACTTCTATCGCAGGCCCTCAGGAAAGTCGTCTAGATACCATAGTCTATGATCGTGTTGAAGTGCTCAGAGGTGCGGCTGGCTTAATGGCGGGTGCAGGACAACCCTCAGCGACATTGAATGTTATTACCAAACAACCCGATCGCGATGGCTTCGTTGAAGTCGGCGCGGAATTTGGTTCTTGGAATAAAGTTCGCACACACGTTGACGCCACAGGCGCTCTTAGCGATGATAAAGCGCTCGCAGGCCGTATTATTCTCGCGTATGAAGACAAAGATAGTTACGTAGACAAAGAGAACAGCAATAAAATCGTTGCTTACACTCAGCTACACCATTACTTTTCTGAAGATACCGAAGCGTCATTTACCGTGCACTATCAAGATAATGAGCTAAAACTATCACCATGGGGACTGCCAATTTTTTATTCTGATGGTTCTTCTGTTGAGGTAGATAAAAAAACCAACCTCTCTTCTCCGGATAGTTACAATGGTAATACCCATCAAAGTTATCACTTCAAGCTTTCTCATCAAATCAACTTAGACTGGGAACTGAACTTTGGTGCACAGTACAGCAAAACGGAAGCTGACATTACTATGACCTATTTCAGTGGTAACCCAGATAAAGAAACCGGACTTGGTTTGCAAGGTGGTGATCGCCGCTGGATTGAAACCGTTGATGGTACCAACTTTATTTTAGGCTTGGTTGGCCGATTTGAGCTATTTGACCGTGCCCATCAAGTGAATGTAACTTATCTAAACGCTGACTTTGAGTCTACTGATGACCGTTATGAAGAGTTAGATGAAAATGCCAGAACTATCTTCTATCCGCTGCAATCAATCAATAATACCCTTCATCCAGCATCACATTTAACCGCTACGGACAAGCAGTTTATTGGTTATTGGGATAAGACAACTAAAGAGCAAAGCTTAGCGATTAGTAGTAAGCTCGTGCTAACCGATGATTTACATGCCATTGCGGGTATCAAGTTTTTCGATTACGAGCGCACCAATGAGCGAGATTTCGCTTGGAGTGGATTCTCTAGCGATAAGGGTGACGAAACTGGGGAAAGCTTATACCTAGGCCTCGTCTATGACATCAATGAGCAGGTCAGTACGTATGTGAGCTATACCGATGCGTATGAGCCTCAGCTAGACAAAGTCGACGTCAACTTAAAGCAACTCACTCCTATTACTGCGCGCAATGTCGAAGTCGGGTTTAAAGCCAACTTAATTGATAACCGCTTACGCTTAAACATGGCTTACTTTGACAGCTTGAAGGAAGACTTTGGCGTTGTTATTCCAGAATATGCCGATCAGCGACCTGCAAGATACCGCCCGGTAGATGGTGCCGAAGCGGATGGCTTTGAAATCGAATTGGATGCCAACATTACAGAAGATTGGCAGGTCAATGTTGGCTACAGTGACTTTGATGTAGTTGATGAAAATGGTGAAGACATCAACTTATACGCACCAAGACAAACGCTTAATGTTAGCACTAAATATACCTATGAAGCGTGGAGTTTCGGCTTAAATGCAACATGGGATACAGACCGAAAAGTAGATATTTTAAGTGTGCCAGGTGTTGATCTTGGCCTCCCAGCAGGTGGTCGTCGCGGGGCAGTACGCGCAGAGCAAGACAGTCAAACGCTAGTAAATGCTCATATCAAGTACGATCATTCAAAACAGTTAAGCTTTAAATTGAGTGTCAGCAACCTCACGGATGAAACGTTTTACGATACGTATGGATTCGTTCCTAAAAAGTATAGTGAACCTCGTGCGTATAACTTAAGCATGAAGTATCGCTTCTAATATAACTGCTATATATTGAAACATAAAAAGGGGCTGCAAAGCCCCTTTTTATGATCAGCGTATTATCACTGCTTTATGATTTGCGTAGAAACGTGTTTTGCCGCAACTTCAGCTTTGCGAAAAGGTAGGGCTACCAGTTTATTTTGCTCACTATAGTATTGTGTTTGATCATTCGCATTGAGCGAGTTTGGATGCTGTGATTGAGAGTAAGTTAACAAGCCTTTCGCCTTCACCCCTGACTCATCAAAGTCAACAACCATCATCCAACTTGAACCAAAGTGCAACTCATAGCCTCGTTGCGATAACCCACTCCACAGCGGTCTATCGTTGTACGGCGTCATCACTGAAGGCGTTGCAATCGGAGCAAATGTCGTTTGATCGAGGCGATTTTGCGTAGCAAACACGTTAAGTCCACCTTCAACATTCATATTTCCCTGCCAAGCAAAGCGCTTCCCGTGCTGTTCAAAAAACTGTATATCACCAAGCGGCGCATCCAGTGCAAAGCCTGCATGGCGAACAATTTCTCCAGCAATGGCTAGTTCTTTGAAAAGCGCTTCATTGATGCGGATATTTCGTGGGGTATTTACTGGATCCTGTGGGCTGAAGCTAACCTCGAAATCTTCTCGGTCATTGACTCTTGCGACAAACTCTCTCACCAAGTGTGCAGCCAATGAAGACTGCTCAAAACGCCCGTCCCACTTTTTAAGAGCTTGGCATGTCGGGGCTAATGCAAAAATTTGACCATTGACTGTAACCTCTTTGGCTTGCCAGCTTTGCTCGCACGCTGCGATGACAGTATCAATAATCGGGGTGATTTGTGCGGTATTGGCTAACAGAATTGCGGTGACTTCATCAGCATCAAATTTTTGCTCGTCACCAATTGGATGACTTATTTGCGCCAAAGAATATCTCGTTCTACGACTTTGTAAAACACTGTGTTGACCATAAAGAGGAGAAACTTCAGCAATAGGGGCACTAGCATTTGCAAGCCAATATGAATCATTGGCATTTTGCACATAGTCCTTACGTTCAAGCTTAGGCTTTTCTGCGTATGGTACACTTTGCTGATAATAATAAGCGGAATCATCACCGGGAAGCACTGGTACTCTAAACTTTTCAAAATACTGTTTTGCCAACGCATCCTCATTTAAATAACGAAGCGCTGTTGATGATAAATGCGGTACATTGGCAGCATCAATATAAAATGCGTGACCATCTTTATCTGTATAAATCGCGTTATTGAACATTAAACCATTATGATCTTTAAAACTTTGTTGAAATTCCTGCAAAGTTTGCGCTTTATTTATCGCAAGCCAATGATCGATTGCAGCAAAATTATCTAAATTCGTATTTTTTAAAATATACGCGTGCTGTTCTGTCCAATCTAATACACCTGGGATTTCAATCAGCATCCCGCCCTCAGCCTTATATACGGGCTTATGTAAAGATTGCATCTCACCCGATGCACTCAATACCTCAACAACGATGTCCTTTTCCACAATCCGTTTAGATTCACCATCTAGCACATAGCCAAGTGGGGTTGCGCTATCCAATGTTAAACGGTAAATCACACTTTGTGTCGATGCTGAGTAAGTATGGCTCCATGCAACATTATGATTGAAGCCAATATTCACTACCGCCGGAAAGCCCAGCAATGATGCTCCCATCACATCTAGTTCGCCAGGGATATTGGCGTGATAGGCCCAAAAACGCATCTGCCCTGTCATGGGAAAATGCGGATTTGCCATTAATATCCCTTTACCATCATCACTAAAATCGGCACCGATAGCCCAGGCATTTGAGCCTTGTGTCATAAGCTTGTCGCCGTCAGGGACTGCAGCTAACGGCGAGGTTAGCTTCATAGGTTCTGATGCACTGGGCAGCCAAGCATTACCTTGCTCTGGGTGTGCTTGTAAAATTGCGGTAGCAAACTGACCAAGGCTCGCGCCGCTTCCCGCAGCGGCAATGTTAGCAAGTACATCAACGGCCGTTATGGGCTGTACCCAGCTTTCACCTTGGCAAGTTGGTTCTAACCTTGCCTTACCTTGTTGCACCTCGGTGAGATACAAATTAAAACCAGCAGCAAACCCTTCTGCAGCAGCTTGAGTATCTTTGGATAACGTCGGAAAAGCGAGCTTAGCCTGCCCATAAATATCAGCAATTTTATATAGGTAATCAGACATTACATGGCGGTTATCACCAGCTTGATAGTGATCAGCTCCAAAATACTTAGCACGCTCTCCTCGAACCCTTAGATAGCTATCGGCAAGCACACAGCCATGATCTTGCGCTTGAGCATACCCAGAACCAAAAGCTAATGAACGTAAGTTGCTAGCTTTAACATGGGCAATACCAAATTCGGTTCGGGTGATTTTGGCTTTTAGTTTCGAAGCGTGTTTTATATTACTTTGCGCTGCCGAATGATCAGCCTGACAGGCCAATGGGCCGAGTAATAGCAAAGGGATGAGCAGTATATTGGAATTCATAATTGTCCTTTTTAATAAGTGCTGTTTAAAAATCAAATCATTCATTGACGAATAGGGTAAGTAAGGCGGACTTAAGTAAGAGGTGAAGCAAATACAAAAAACGGGTGATAGCCACCCGTTTTAGTTATTGATTTTCTATCTCTGCGAGCAGCGCTTCTTCAATAAGAAACGCTAGGTTATCGATAGTTGGGTCTTCAAAAAATGCAGCTGGAGCTATCTCAACAGCGAAAGCCTGTTTAGCCTTCGCTATCATTTGTATTGCAATAAGCGAATCACCACCTAGTGTAAAGAAGCTGTCAAAAATACCCACTTCACTATAGCCAAGTGACTCACTCCATAGTGTTGCAAGACGTTGTTCAAGCTCACTTTCTGGCGCTTCAAATTCAACATCCATAACAGGACGAGATTTTCCTTGTTGCACGCTGTTAGTGCTAGGATTGGCAATCGCTGCTGCAGTGAGTAACTCTTGCAACTTAGCTTCTCGTTGTGCCCAGTTCATGGCTGCAGCGTAGAGATGTGGCAAGTCGGCAGAGATGGCTTGCATAAACAGTGCTGCACCTTGTTCACGATTGAGCCCTAAGCCACTCGCCACTTGTTGCCCAGCAGCCATACCTATGTTATCCCATCCATCCCAGTTGATTGTGCATACCGGGAATGGTAAAGATTGATAAGGCAGCGCATCTAGATACGCATTTGCAGCACAATAGTCACCTTGCCCAAAGGCGCCAAGCACAGAGGCAAGCGACGAGCAAAATATCATTTTCGCTAGTTGATGATGCGCGAATGCCTGCAATAGATTATTGGCACCAGATACTTTCGCAGCTAAGGTTTCAGATACTTGCTGCGGGCTTAACTGAGATAACACACCACCTCCGGCTACGCCGGCTGCATGAACAACGTGACTGATATGACCGAGCTGCGCTTCGGCTTGGGCTATGGCACAAGTTAATGCTGCCAAGTCCGTTACGTCCCCTTGCAACACCATCAGATCTGGGGCGAGTGCTTTTAACTCATTCAACTGAGTAAATAATGCCTGCTCTTTTGAGTTTTCGTTATTAATAGCGAGTTCAGGCCATTGCTGCGCAGTGGGTATGGCTCGGCGGCTCAACAGCGCAATTTTATGTCCTTGCTGCGCCAGTTTATTCGCGAGAATAAGCGCTACACCTCCTAATCCCCCCGTAATAAAGGTAACTGGATTATCCGCTCCCGATGCTGTTGTCACCACCTCAGGTACTATTTGCTGTGACAAGCTAAAAGCACTTCTACCACGCACAGCAATCTCTAAGCTGCTTTTCTGTGCTAAGTTTTTTAGTATTGTTGAAACCAAGGTTTTACTGTTTGTTGATGACTCTACCTCTGCGACTTCAACCACCTGTACCAACAACTCAGGGACTTCATGACACAAGGCTCGAGTTGCACCTAAAATCGTCGCTTTTGATGGTGATACCGCTTCATTGCCTAACACAGAGAAAAGTCCAGTAGCAACTAAACTTACCCCTATTTTATGTTCAGAAGCCCATTGCAATAGCGCCAAGTGGCTAGTAAACGCCAGGTTATCAGCCCCAAGTAATCTTAAATCAACGACTCGAACGATATCACCAGATTGCGACATAATGGTCTCAAACGTTTCTATTTGTTGAGTATTACCGCGATAAACCTGCTCTTGTTGCTGAGCAAAATAATTACCATGCCAAAGCTGTAGTACGGAAACTTGTTCTACATTCAACGCCTCCATTAAGGCTTCACATAATGGGCTATCATCACAGACGACTAGCCAGCGCTGACCACTCAAAGGTGCGCTTGGCGCAAGGTTTTGCATCGCCTGTTGCCACACTGGAGCTAATAGTTCTGGCTCTGAGACCTGCGCGTCAGTCACAGCATCATGATTACCTTGTGCCGCTTGCCAGAAACTTGTGTTTGCAAATGCATACTCTGGTGCAAGCATCTTTTGACCATGGGGGTATTTCGTAACTTTGTGCCAATCAACACGCTGACCGCACTGCCACAATGTAGCAAGGGTTTTCGCAAACGGGGGCACGCTGGACTTTAGGTCTCTTACATGGGCAATTGAGTGTAGGACTAGTGCTTTCTCACCGAGGTTTTGACTACTCAGTTTTTGTAAGGTATCGCCGGGGCCTGCTTCGATTAATACTTGACATGTTTGCGCCAGTGTTTGAATTCCTTTAGCAAAATCAACTGGCTGACGGATATGATCAAGCCAATATTGTACTGAGGTTGCTTGGCTATCTGTGATCCATTCCCCGGTGATATTAGAAACAAAAGGAATTTTCGGCGCTTTTAGCTCAATCTTTGCAAACGCCTGTGCAAAAACTGCTAATACAGGTTCAGTTAGATGACTATGGAATGCGTGTGAGACGTGTAAACGGGTACAACTGACTTGCCTCTCTTTTAATTCACCTTGCAGCATTTTAATCGCCGCTTTGGTTCCTGCCACCACCGTATTTTGCGGGCTGTTATAGGCTGCAATATCCAGTTCAGCATTGAGGAAAGGTGCAATAGTATTGGCGTCTGCCATAACAGAAAGCATCGCGCCTTCTGCCATTTGCTGTAACGTTTCCCCTCTTGCAACAACGAGATGAATGGCATCATCTACAGACATTACCTCCGCTAAACAAGCCGCAACATATTCACCGATACTGTGACCTAACATCGCATGGACTTGTACTCCATGCGCTTGATAGCATTTAGCCATAGCATAAGCCACAACAAACAATGCAGGTTGCGTTACCCTAGTTTGATTTAAGAGTTGATTGGCCGCCAATATTTGCTCATCGGAGGGGAAAAATACCGCTTCTAGTTCTGCACGTAATTTGCTTGGGAAGCGTGCTAGTACGTCATCGAAGTGAGTCTTAAATTCTGTAACATGACGATATAAAGGCTGTGCCATCGTCACATACTGTGAACCCTGCCCTGAAAACAACAAGCCTATCTGCTCTGCTTTTTTCACTATCTCATCGGCATATTCACGATTTAACAACTCGATTGCCTGCGCTTCATCTTTTGCGACAATGGCCTGATTTGCAGGCAGCCTACGCTTTTTATGCTGCAGCTGTGCAGCTATAAGTGTCAATTGCTGTGGGTTCTGCATTATGGCTTTTGCAAGTTGTTGACGCTGCTTAGCTAAACTGGCTGTATTAGCCGCTGAAATCGGTAAAATGTGCCATGCCGTGGGGGCGCTTTCAACCTTTTCAGGTACAGGTAAGTACTCCTCCAAAATAACGTGTGCATTGGTCCCCCCCATTCCCAGCGAGCTGACCGCAGCACGGCGAGGACCATCACAATCCCATGTTTGCGCGTGCTTCGGTAAATAAAACGGAC
Organism: Pseudoalteromonas sp. OF7H-1; assembly: GCF_022347825.1. Taxonomy (NCBI): domain Bacteria; kingdom Pseudomonadati; phylum Pseudomonadota; class Gammaproteobacteria; order Alteromonadales; family Pseudoalteromonadaceae; genus Pseudoalteromonas; species Pseudoalteromonas sp. OF7H-1. The sequence continues at coordinate 113,570 of NZ_JAKRFX010000015.1, forward strand.
TGTTTTCGAAATCAATTTTACTATTTTGAGGCGAGCTATGAATGCTCGGCGGGATCTCTTTGTGGCGCAAAGCTTGAATAGCTTTAATTAAACCAGTCACCCCAGCCGCGGAGTCTAAATGACCAATATTTGCTTTAATTGAGCCAAGGGCACAATATTGTTTTTCAGTGTGCTGATAAACTTGTGATAGTGCTGCGACTTCAATTGGGTCGCCAAGTTTTGTGCCGGTACCATGGCTCTCAATGTAGCCGATGGAGCGCGGCTCGAGATCTGCAAACTCCAAAGCGGCACGTATCGCATTAGCCTGTCCAGTGACGCTCGGCGCGGTATAGCCAACCTTGTCTCTGCCATCATTATTAATCGCAGATCCCTTAATCACCGCTAAGATGTGATCGCCATCTTCTATCGCTTCTTCCACACGCTTTAATACCACAGCAGCAGTGCCACTGCCAATTAAGATGCCATCGGCGTGTTCGCTAAATGCACTCAACTTACCACTGGTTGATAAGCTACCACCAGCGGGGGCAAGATATCCTTGTTCGTCGAGTAAATTGAGCCACACACCACCTGCAAGGGCTGCATCACACTCATAGTTTTGCAATGCTCGACAGGCCATGTGTACGGCGACTAAAGAGGTTGAGCAAGCCGTTTGCACCGTTACCGCGGGCCCAGTTAAATCAAGTTCGTAACTAATGCGAGTAGCCAGCGCGTCTTTCTCATTGCCATTGGTGAGCGCTAAGAGGCTGGTGATGTCATTGTCTTGCTGCTGCGGCAATAAATGTTTAAGTAAGTATGCTGGCACACCACAACCGGCAAATACGCCTGTAAACTGGCCACTCGCTGGTAAGCCTGCATGCTCCAAAGCGTGCCAACACGTTTGCAGAAATAGGCGCTGTTGAGGATCTAATTGTGTAGCTTCTTTTGGCGTATAGCCAAAAAACTCCGCATCGAACTGAGCTTTGTTTGCAAATGGGATGGACGCGTTGACATAATCAGGGTGGCTGCGCTGTGCTTCACTGACCCCCGCAGCCGTTAGCTGTTCTTCTGTCAAAGTCTCAATAGCGCAATGACCATTGCGAACGTTTTGCCACAATGCTTCAACGTTATCGGCGTCAGGAAAGCGCCCAGCCATTCCCACCACTGCAATATCTAAAGGATTAAATGTTTGCTCTGTCATTAGTTACACTTCTCTTGATTTACGCTTCTTGGCAGCAAAGGTACTCATAGCTTGCTTTTGTTTTTTATTATTTGACGTTGGCAGTGATGTGGTTTGCGCACTGACAGTTGTCGTCAAATAACTCGCTAAGCTGGCAATACTTGGGTACTGGAATAGATCCGTTAATGATAATGATGGATGATCAGGCTTGAGCTCATCGTATATCGCCATCAGTAACAGGGAGTGACCACCTAAGTCGAAAAAGTTTTGTTCTATAGCAATGGAGTCTCGTTGTAGGTGGCGAGCAAATACTTTGATTAACTGCTGTTCTAACTCACTTGCGCTTGTTTTCGGCGTTTCACTGCTCTGCATCACTTTGATATCCGGCAGCTTATGACGCTCTAATTTGCCACTTTCAGAAAGAGGCAGTTTATCTAACACCAAAATCGCATCAGGGATCATATAATGAGGTAATTGCAGCTGTAACGCCTGTTTCAATTCAACTTCGGTTACACCATCAGCCTCAACATAAGCGACTAAACTTACTGAGTTTTGCGTATCCCTCAGCTGTACCACCGCATGTTTAACTGTAGGTAGGTTGCAAAGTTGTGCTTCAACTTCTGATAATTCAACTCTAAATCCTCTTATTTTCACCTGGTGGTCTTGACGACCTATGTATTCCAGCTGCTCTCCCTGCCAACGCACCAAGTCGCCAGTAGCGTACATACGAGCGCCATCTTGGCTAAATGGATCAGCGATAAACTTACACGCTGTCAATCCTCGTTGCTGCCAATAACCTCTCGCTAAAATATCACCACCAACGTACAACTCACCTACTTCACCTTGTGGCACTAACTGCAATGCACTATCTAACACATAAAGCTGTCGCCCTTGGATAGCATTACCAATCGGTACATTGGCAAATGGTTCAAGTACGGTGCAATCAAATACACTTGCTTCTACAACAATCTCTGTAGGCCCATAGGTATTCAGCAATTTGACATGACCTAACCCTGCAGCTCGCCAATCCGCGACGCCAGTTGTCGACATCGCTTCACCACCTGAATGCACCTGACGAAGATAAGGAAGCGCCAGCGCACCATGATGTTTAGCGTGTTGCGCCCACGAAGCGGCGATCGTACGCCAGTAAGCCGCACTTAAATCCATAACGGTAATTCGATGTCGTTGCGCCTGAGCATAAAGCGTTTGCGCATCCCATAATGCATCTTCTCGAAGTACTAAGGTCGCACCCACAGTCCAAGTTGGGAACACTTGCTCCACGAAAGCATCAAAGTTTGCAGTCGCAAATTGCAACACCACATCCTTTGCAGTTAGCGCCATAAAGTCGATAGCTGACGTAATGTATTTTGCCAACGCCCCATGCTCTATCGCTATTCCTTTAGGTGTTCCAGTCGAGCCAGAGGTATAGTTTAGATACGCCACAGCAAGATGATTAATATCACCAATATCCTTTATTTTATCCGCCAGTCCTGAGGTGTCGAATAACTCCGCAGGTGTAAAAACATCGCCCTGCCATACCGAGTTAGTTGAGACACCTTCACTAATAAGTTTGCAACAGTTGGCATCTTCTAGCATGAATGCTAATTTGGCTTCAGGGAAATTGGCATCCAATGGTAAATAACCCGCACCAGCAAGTAGGCATCCTAGGGTACAGGCCAGCATCTCTGGCGTTCGAGGTAACAAGATCCCCACCACGCTTTCCGCTCCAACGCCCGCAGCGGAAAGTTTCTGTGCAACACGAGATGCGCGTTGCCACAGCCAGCTATAACTATAATCTTCATTGCGATAAATTATGGCAGTTGCTTCAGCGCTTACATTCGCATGCTGCGCGATTTGCGAAAGCCAGTCGATTTTTTCTTCAGCGCTCGCTTTGCCCTTCCCAAGCGCTAATAATGCGCCCTCTTGTGCCACCATCACTAACTCCGCAATCGCTTTATTAGGGTGTCGAACGGCCTGTTGTAGCAGGGTGAGCCAGCTTTGCATAAAGTTTTGCATCTGCGCTTTTGAGAACAGAGTACCGTTATACTGAAGTTCTAAATCAAGATGGCCTTCATTAAACAATCTAGAATCTAAGCTAAAGTCAAACTGTACTTCTTGATTGAGCGCTTCCACAGTACTTGCTTGCACAGATGCACTTTCACGCCAAGGGTTTGCTTGGTACTCAACATGGTTAAACATGAATTGGAATAACGGATTGTGCCCAAGCTTGCGATCTGGGTTTAACAGCTCGACTAGTTTTTCGAAAGGGTAATCTTGATACTGTTGCGCCTCTAGCGCGCGCTGTTTTACCTGAGCTATCACGTCCCCGAACGTCATGGCAGGGTTAATATCTGCAGTAAGCACTTGCGTATTAACAAAAAAGCCTAACATTTCTTGAGTCGAGGCACTGCGTCTATTTGCAACCGGAACGCCAACTCGTGGCTTTGACTTACCATATAAACGATAAAACGTGACCTGCAAAGATGCTAACAACAACATGTACAAACTTGCACTTTGCTGATGTGAAAAGGCTTGGAGTTGCTGAACTTGGCGATAATCTAATTGCTCACATAACAATCTAGACTGTAACCCTTGCTGCGTATTTTCACGCTGCGTAGTGATAAGTTCCTCATCCCCATCACCTGATAGCTGTGCTAGCCAGTAAGTCTGTTGCTGCTTTGCATCCGCACTCTCGAGCCAATCTTGCTGCCATTGAGCAAAGTCACCGTACTGCAGTAAACTCTGCTCAATATTTACTTCAGTACCTTTTTCAAGCGCATGATATATATCAGCTATTTGCTTTATCAACAGCTCGAAGGACCATGCATCCCCCACAATGTGATGCATCGCTACCAATAAAGTAAACTGTCGCGGCGCAACCTCCACCAGTGCAACCCTGAAACAGTCTCCCTCCATAAGGGCAAAGGGAGTTTGATACCATTTAGCAATCCAACTGGATTGGTGCTCCTGAGATAAATGTGACATATCTTCAACACACCAGTTTAATGGACGAGATGACGCAGTCTGTCGCCATTGCCCACTTCCACTTTTCATAAATTGCTGTCTCAAGATTGGGTGGCGGGCAAACACCACACGGCAAGCCTGCTCTACATGCTCAATTGACACTGAGCCTAATAAAGTGGTTTTTGCCCCAATATGATAGGCGTTGCTTTCAGGCTGCAGTTGCCATAAAAACAGTTGCCTTTGCTGTTGGGCGCTCAAAGGATGATCTATTTGATGCGTTGGGAGTAACTGAAGCCTGTTCGTATTTTGCGCCTTACTGTGTTTAATAAGCTCGCAAAAATCACCAAATTCAGGGGCATTAAATAAACAAGTCGTCTCCAGCTGACAATCAAACTGTGTTTGAACCAACGCAATTAAACGTACCGCTTTGAGTGAATTCCCGCCTAAAGAAAAAAAGTTAGCTCGGTTATTTGTCACTGGATAGTTGAGTACCTGCTGCCACGACTTAGCGATCGCTTGTTCAAAATCAGACCATGCCTCTACCGTACATTCTACTTGCCCAAGATTGCGCAACGCTTCGCTATCAAAAGCACCGTATGGCACCAACTGTGCTCTTTGATATAGTTTAAGACAGGCACTACGCTGCAATTTTCCGCTAGATGTTTTCGGCAAGGTGCCCTGATCAAGCAGTAGTACGAGTTCGGGACTGTGGCCGAATTGCGTGCTGATAAAATTTCTTACTACTTCAGCAGTGAGCTCCGCCGCAACAGTGTTTCGATAGCTGTTCGTGGTCTCGATAGCAAGACCAATCCCTTCTCCAGTTTCCGCGCTTGGAACTGGAAATGCTGACACTCGACCTTTACGCACAAAGCTCAATTCCGCTTCAATCACTCTTTCGATGTCTTGGGGATAAACATTGTGGCCATTCATGATGATCAAATCTTTTTCTCTTCCTGAGATAAAGAGTTGACCATCAAAGATGTAGCCTACATCACCTGTTCTTAACCAACGCTTGCCATCTCGCTCGATAAAGGTGGCTCGTGTCGCTTCTTCGTTTTGCCAATATCCTACTGCAATACTGGGACCTGCAGTCCATATTTCTCCAATCAAACCATCTGCAAGTTGCTGATGAGTTTGTGGATCGCTAATACGTAAGAAATGCTCACTGGCGACGATACCGCAGCCGACCTGATGGCGGTAATGTTCTGTATTTCTCCAGTCCTGACTTGGAACCGACTTTGCAATACCTTCGGCTAATTTAGCGCTATCAAATGCCGTCACATACGCGCCTTGATTGGCGTGACTGCCAGTCACCATCAATGTTCCTTCAGCGAGGCCGTAGCATGGGTAAATAGCCTGCTTGTTTAAACCACAAGCGGAGAAGCGCTCAGCAAAGTCAATGAGTGTATCGTGTCTGATGGGTTCAGCCCCAGAGTATGCAACTCGCCAATGACTCAGATCGAGCTCTTCTAGCACTTTTTCCTTTACTCTCTCCAAACACAATCGAAATGAAAAGTCAGGGCCTCCAGAGATAGTCCCCTTGTACTGACTTAGTAGTTGCAACCACCTTACAGGCCTTTCCATAAAGTAACGAGGAGAAGTCAATACCAGAGGAAACCCCATAAATAATGGTTGTAGTAAGCCTCCAATTAACCCCATATCATGAAATAGCGGCAACCAGCTAACCATGACATCGCTGCTCTTCGTCTCCATCCGCTCACTAATCGCTCGCTCATTCGCAATTAGGTTCTCATGACTGACCATCACCCCTTTAGGTGTTGCTGTTGAACCTGATGTGTACTGCAAAAATGCAATGTCATTTGGCGCTGTATTGGCACGTTGAGCTGGTATATTTATCTCCTGCAACTCATCAACACTTAACATCGACGCACCAGAAGTTTGTTCGGTCAGAGCTTGCACCGTCTCACTGAAACGGGCAGTGGTAAGAATTAAAGTCGCACTGGCGTCTTTGGCGATCCCTATGGTTCTCGCGAGATGTTGTGGCTTCGTCGATTCAGGAGGAAAGCTAGGAATAGCAGTGATCCCACAATACTGACAGGCTAAAAAGCTGGCAACGTACTCAATACCAGTTTCCATCAAAATCAGGGCTCTATCTCCTGATTTTGCATACTGTTGAAAATGACTGGCAACAAGCATCACTTTTTCAAGTAGCGTTTGATAAGTCCACTGCGTAGTCAATTTGCGTTCAACACAGACCAGCGCAAGTTGATTCGGCTGGGTTTCAGCATGATGTATAAGATGGTCAGTTATTGTAATGGCGGACATAGTTTACTCCGTAAATCACCGACGTTTGAATGGTATCCAGCCACGTTCTAACGCCTGCTAACGAAAAATCGGATAAATAGGCCGATCTATTGCAACATAAAAATTACAAAATCATCGATACTAAATGGATAACAGGTAATTAGGGCAATCAGCTTGTTAAAGCTTGACGTAAGCTCAGTGGTCTCATATCAGTCCAATGTTGATTGATATAATCAAGACAAGTCTGCTTGTCTCCTTCACAGCCTACTTCACGCCATCCCCCAGGAATTGATTTATAACTTGGCCAAAGAGAGTATTGTTCTTCATGATTAATCAATACTTTAAATGTGCTATTTTCATTATCAAAGCTCATAACTTTTACCCAGACTGTAAATAAACGAAGTTGCTAGCAATGACGCCTCAACTGCAAAATTATTTAGTTTTATTTCACTCAAAATTAAATCCAGACGCTCAGCATTGCAGTTTCGTTGATGGTTAAATCCCCAAAACCAACACTTTTGTTAATCATAAGAAAAAAATAAAACACAAAAAGTAAACTTTGCACTTGACAGCCCTCCTTTATAAAAAATAGAATAACTGATAATTATTATCATTTGCGTTGTTGTTATTTTTGAAATGCTTAAGGAGTAAGTAGCTGTGTCTCAATTTGCGGTTAAGTGGTCGCGTGTTATTTCTGAAAACGAGTCAAAATTACTTGTATACCTATCCAGTATTTTACGCTGTCCGTATTTAGCTGAAGATGCCTTGCAAGATACCTATATTCGGTTAGCTGGCATGTCCACAAGCCAGAATGAAGCCGTCAAAAATGCAACTAGTTTTTGCTATCAAGTTGCACGAAATATCGCTATCGATATGTTGAGAAAGTTCAATCGTGAAAATTTAGTTGATATTGAGGCCAGTCATTTTGAACAACTGACTGACCACCAAATAGATGTTGAATCTAAATATGAGAGTGAGCAGCTGAGTGGAAAGATCAACGATACAATTGGAAAGCTATCTCGCCGCCATCAAAACATTCTTTCTTTTTATCGTCATGGGAGACTTAAACAGAAAGAAATAGCCAACCTTTATAAAATCTCTCCTACCTTAGTCAACTTTATGATCAAAGAAGCTATCAGTAGCTGCCAAACGGAGTTAGTTAGCCATTAGCGATTGATTAGTATAAAACAGCGCACCGATCACTCTGGCTGTGCGCGAAGCTTTGCTGCGATAAAATCGGCATGGGCAACATAAAACAGCCCGGCTATTTTCCGAATGATGTAGTCCTCGTGGCTGTCGAGTTCGTCATCTGCATAAGCAACGTGCCACAGTAGTTCAATGACCTCAATGCGCTCAATGTCGCTAGTGTGATTATTCACTTGCTTGGCAAAAGAATACATATCTACCGCCTGTTCCACCAATTGCTGTGCTTGCGTTATCAGTGCACTCACTTGTGGTTCAGGCAATTCACAACGAGTTTTGAGTAGCTCCGCAATTTTATCGAACTCCGACTGTTGTAGTTTGCCGTCCGCTCGCATCACTTCAACCAGCAACGCAGCAAGCGCGGTATTAAAGTCGATTTCTTGTTTCGGTGACGACTCCTTCAAGCTTTGAAATAGTTTTTTAAGTTGGTTAAGCAAGTGACTAATCTCCCATGTGATATACTGTAAATGTAGCAGACTAAAAGGACAGTTATGCGTAAGTTATCATTGAGACTAAATTCATTAAAGCTAAGTTCCCTAGTCGTAGGTGCAACACTGCTCTCGGCATGCCAATATACACCGGTTCCACGAGGCGAACCTGAAAAGCTCTATGACTTTGACCACAAAGTACATTATGAGCAAACCACGTATAACGATGACCACTTTCGACTGGCAATTAAGCCAGATAGTTATGCGCATTTTAGGCAACAAAGCGTATTTTTGCTGCGCCATGCCAAACGCTTATGCCAAGGCAGTAACCCACAATTGACATTACTCGGAGGCGTCCAAGGCTTTGATAAGATGCCATTAGAGCCAAGACCTTACCAAAATGACTTAACAGTAGACGTAAAATGTGTGGCCAAATAGCCACACATTTTTATTAGCGCTACAAATTTGTTTTCGTTACCCGCTCGGGGTTTAGTCTTTATACCAGTTGTATTAAGTAAATGATCTATTTTGAAGCGGGGAAATAGTTTTAGTAGCTAGGCAAAAATTTTGCTATTTAGTTATTCTAAATGAGAAATTTTTAACGAAGCTAATATGCTATTTCACCCTTCAAATTGATTAGAGAATTAATTCAATTGGTATCGTATCCCCAAGGTGCTGCTGGTGCGGTTACCGGTTTTGTTAAATCAAAGTCCACTCGGAACTCTCGCCCTTCACGCACTAAACGATAGGTAAACTGCTCTGGATAGATATACATCTGCCATGTATTTCCGACTGATTGTGGGATCCCTTGCTGGACAAATAACTGTTTTGAGTATTCATCAGCCGGGAACGACTGCACGGTATTAAATCCCGCATCTAGGGTATGACCACCATACATAGTAGAAACATCGTCGCTGCCATCTTCATGACGGTGATCATGCTTTAAGCTCAAACCACTCCCTGTTTTGGTGATGATCCAAGTTCTTGAAGCATCTTTTCCTACATGAAATGGGACTTGAAGCTCAGCGTCACCACATTTACGAACGTGCATCACAAGACGCGCATCGCTAAAACTGCTTGGACCTTGATTATCCACCGTTACTTTACCTTCGTAGGCTTTACCACAATGCGCTTTAATAGCGTCAAAAAATGCATCATGGCTTGGGATGGAAACCAGCGGGGCAGGACGCGCGAGGGCTGCGCAGCTCAACGTTGTAAGTAGCGCGAAAGTTAATTTTTTCATTGGAGACACCTAAAACAAATAAAGCCAGAGCTTAATCAGCTTCTGGCTTTGTGGCAAAATTATTCGACCAAATTGAGTAAACCGCTATTATTGCCAAGGTCTTATCGTAGCAAGCTGCTGCTCAAAAGCATCAATTTGGGCATTTAATAATTCGGTCTCACCGATAAAATCAAGGCCACTCAAGAGGCGTGCTTTGATGTCTTCTCGCACCTCAAAGTCAATTGGCGTAATACCCGATCCGCTTATCTGCTGTGCTTCTAGGTCAATACTCAAATGCACTTGTGGTTGTTGCTCACATGCGTCGAAAAGCGTATCTAACGTGCTGGCTGGCAACGCAATGCAAAGCATTTGGTTATTACCACAATTGTTAAAAAAGATATCGGCAAAGCTCTCGGCCAAGATCACGGTAAAACCATATTGTTTTAACGCCCAAGGAGCATGCTCACGAGACGAACCACAACCAAAGTTGTCACGCGTTAACAAGATTGACGCGCCCTGATATTGTCGATAATTAAGCACAAAGTTCGGATCTGGCTGGCCATCTTCAAGATAACGCCAATCATAAAACAGCGCTTTATCAAACCCATCGCGGCTGGTTGAAGTTAAAAACTGCTTGGGAATAATTTGGTCTGTATCAACATTGTTTTTGTCTAATGGCGCAACTAGGCCTTGATGAAACACGCTCATGACGCCTCTCCTCGAATATCAGTAAAGTGACCTGCAATTGCTGCCGCCGCTGCCATTGCGGGACTCACCAAATGCGTACGACCACCTCGCCCTTGGCGCCCTTCAAAGTTCCGATTTGAGGTCGATGCACAGCGTTTTTCTGCGCCAAGACGATCATCGTTCATCGCCAAGCACATAGAGCAGCCCGGTTCACGCCACTCAAATCCCGCAGCTTTGAAAATATCGGCTAAGCCTTCTTGTTCGGCTTGCTGTTTTACTAATCCAGATCCCGGGACGATTAGCGCTTCAACGCCTGCCGCTACGTGCTTGCCCACCACCACTTGTGCCGCGGCACGCAAATCTTCAATACGGCTATTAGTGCAAGAGCCAATAAATACGGTGTCAACTTTGGCATCACTTAGCCTTTGCCCTGCTGTGAGGCCCATATATTTCAGCGCGCCGCGCATCGCATCTGCTTTGACTAAATTAGGTTCATCGTCAGGGTTAGGTACTAAGTCATTAATACCAATGACTTGCTCTGGACTTGTCCCCCAGGTTACTTGAGGTTGCACACTATCAGCATCCAGCTTCACGACACGATCAAATTCAGCATCCGGGTCGCTATGCAAGGTTTGCCAATAGCGCACCGCAGCATCAAAGTCTTCGCCTTGAGGTGCAAATGGGCGACCACGTAAATACGCAAAGGTTTTCTCGTCAGGTGCGATCAAGCCAGCTTTCGCCCCCATTTCAATACTCATATTACAGAGCGTCATCCGCGCTTCCATCGACAGCGCTTCGATCCCCGTCCCACAAAACTCAGCCACATAGCCAGTGCCACCAGCTGTGCCTAATTGCCCAATCACAGCGAGGATCAAGTCTTTTGCAGTCACGGTCGGACGCAAGATGCCATTCACCTGAATTTTTAACGATTTGGCTTTTTTCTGCTGCAATGTTTGCGTGGCCAGCACATGTTCAACCTCTGATGTACCAATACCGTGAGCCAGCGCACCAAATGCACCATGCGTTGAGGTATGGCTATCGCCACATACAATCGTTGTACCTGGCAAAGTGATCCCTTGCTCAGGTCCCATTACGTGCACTATACCTTGGTTAATCGAATTCAAATCGTAAAGTACAATGCCGAACTCTTCACAGTTTTGTGCCAACGCTTGTAGCTGGTTTTTGCTCACCTCACTGGCAGCATCAATCGAACGGCTCTTGGTCGAGACATTATGATCCATTGTCGCAAAGGTTTTTTCTGGACATCTTACCGGACGATTCTGCTCTCTTAAGCCCGCAAATGCCTGCGGTGAAGTGACTTCGTGTACTAGATGACGGTCAATGTACAAGAGATCGGTTTGCTCGTTTAATTTAGCAACCACATGGGATTGCCAAATTTTATCGTATAATGTTTTTGCCACTTGCTCTTACCTTTATTAAACCCTGTCGACGATCGCTTGCGCGACATCCATAGTAGTAAATCCTGCTTGAGGATAGATATCCGGTGTACCTACACCATCTTTCACCGCCTCTGCTACTGCCTTTTCAATTGCGCGTGCCGCTTCATCCTGCCCCAATGAATAACGTAGCATCAGCGCGGCACTTAAGATTTGTGCGATTGGGTTTGCCACCCCTTTACCGGCGATATCTGGTGCTGAGCCGCCCGCTGGCTCATATAAGCCAAAGCCCGATTGGTTTAGACTTGCCGATGGTAATAACCCCATGGAACCCGTGATCATTGCACATTCATCAGAAAGGATGTCACCGAACAGGTTGTCGCACAGTAGCACATCAAACTGGCTTGGTTGCTTTACCAACTGCATCGCAGCGTTGTCGATATAGATGTGATCAAGCGTCACATCTGGGTATTCTTTTGCGACTTCATTGACCACTTCACGCCACAGTACACTGGTTGCCAGCACGTTGGCTTTATCTACAGACGTCACATGATTGCTTCTAAGTCTCGCCGCATCAAAAGCAAAACGGGCGATGCGTTCGATTTCTTTACGCGAATAGGTTTGCGTATCAAACGCCGACTCGCTTTCGCCCTCACCTTGGCGACCTTTCTCGCCAAAATAAATCCCGCCAGTAAGCTCACGGACGCATAAAATATCAAAACCTTGCTGGCTAATGTCACTGCGTAGTGGAGAGGCGGCGCTCAATGCGGGCAATAGCTGCGCAGGACGCAGATTACAAAATAGCTGAAAGTGCTTTCTAAGCGGTAATAAGGATGCCCGCTCTGGTTGCTCATTTGGTGGTAAGTGCTCCCACTTAGGCCCACCCACAGAGCCAAACAGAATCGCATCAGCGGCCTCACACGCGGCCAATGTCGCTGCGGGTAAGGCTTCGCCAAATTGATCTATGGCCGCACCACCAATCGCTTGTGGTGATTTTTCTAAAGCAAAGTTGAACTTAGTCGCCACTTTATCTAATACCAGCTCAGCGGCTTGCATCACTTCTGGACCAATTCCATCTCCAGCTAGTACTGCGATTTTGTAGTTTACTTGACTCATCCTGCTTTCCTTTGTTGTTTTAGGCTAGACACTTTTTGTGCTCTATCAATTAGGTTATATACTCGGATCATGGCTCTCACTGACGCTTCAACAATGTCGGCTGCAAGTCCCACACCGTGATATTGCTTACCATCAAATTTGGCAATAATATCGACTTGGCCCAGTGAGCTTGCCCCCTTACCCGTCGCATCAAGGTTATATTCCACCACTTCCACCGCCATGCCAGTAATACGCTCGATAGCTAAAAACGCAGCTTCTACAGGACCGTTGCCGGTTGCCGCTTCTTGCTTAAGCTCACCATTCAAGGCAATCCCCACGGTCGCGCTCGCGATGGATTGAGAGTTAGAAGATGCATTGACGAACTGTAATTGGTAGCGCTCGTCTTTATCTTTGATTTGGTTGAAATAAATCATCGCTTCAAGGTCATAGTCGTAAACCGTTCCCTTTTGATCGGCTAACGCCAAGAAGCTTTCATACAGGCTATCCATATCATAATCCGATTTCTGATAGCCAAGCTCGGTAAGACGATGCTCGATAACATGTCGACCAGAGCGTGAAGTCATATTTAACTGGTTACTCGGCACACCCACGGTTTCTGGTGCCATGATTTCATAGGTGTTTTGTGCTTTTAAGACGCCGTCTTGGTGAATACCCGAGCTATGTGCAAAGGCATTTTCACCTACAATTGCCTTGTTTGGCTGCACCGGCATATTGCAGATTTTAGCAACTTGGCGCGACGCGCGATAAATCTCTTCGCTACGAATATCGGTGTGCACTTTTAGGTGGTCTTGGCGCATCTTCATGATCATCGCCACTTCTTCTAGTGAGCAGTTACCAGCGCGCTCACCAATACCATTGATGGTACATTCGACTTGTCTTGCACCGGCTTGTACCGCCGCGATTGAATTTGCCACCGCAAGTCCTAAATCATTGTGACAATGGACACTTAGTCTGGCTTTGTCGATGTTAGGTACATTATTTCGAATATGATAAATCATCGCTGCATACTCGTCTGGTGTGACGTAACCTACGGTATCAGGCAAGTTAATCGTAGATGCACCGGCATTAATCGCCGCTTCAACAATACGACACAGATCAGAGTGAGGCGTACGGCCGGCGTCTTCACATGAAAACTCAACATCATCAGTGTACTTTCTGGCTTGAGTAATGGCCTTAATCGCCATGTTAGTCGCATCATCTAGACTCATTCTTAACTTATGTTCTAGGTGCAGAGGGCTGGTTGCGATAAAGGTGTGAATGCGGCGCTGTTCAGCGCCTTTAAGGGCTTCACCACACGCGTCGATATCTTTACTAACCGCACGCGCAAGGCCACAAATCGCTGGACCTTTTACCTCAGCAGCAATGCGTTGTACCGCACGAAAATCAGCCGGACTTGATACTGGAAAACCCACTTCCATAACATCCACATTGAGACGACTAATGGTATGCGCCAGTTGTATTTTATCTTCTTCTGTTAAGCTGGCTTTTAACGCCTGCTCACCGTCCCTTAATGTTGTATCAAAAATCCAGACTTTATCTTGCATACCCTTATCCTCAGCCAAAAAAAACCCCGCAAGTGCGGGGTGTCTACAGTAAATGTCGCTCAATTCGCGCAATTACACCCCACCCCTCTGGTTTACCAGTAGGAGGTTAAGAAGGAGTGAAATACGCGCAGTCATTTTCATTGAGCTAAGTGTTCCTGTTGATGAATTGGTTATGTTTTAACATGCTTCAAAAGTGACAATCAAGCATAAATTATCCCAAAAATAGAGTTTAAACCTCAATTTATTGGTAATTTAAATTAAAAAAATGCCAACTTTAGAAAATATATTTCAAGAATAGGAGTGAGCACAGATAGGATATGAAGTGAGCAGGGTAATTTTGAATTTTAATTACCAATAAAAAAATAGCCAATTTAGGCTATTTTTTTATTGGTTCTGGATGTTTTGCATAACCAGAGGCACCTTTTGCGATATACCGCAACTGCCACTTCAAACGCTCGGTCAGTTCAGCGCGTTGAGGGGGGTCTTGATCCAAAGCCTCAGCACCAGAGCTAAATACCAAGGTGACCATTGCTTCAGCTTGCATGTGGGCGTGATGGGTATCTACTCCCGTTTCTGTTTCAAGGTAATGAGCAAGCTCTAAGATAAAATGTTTGATTTCTCTAGCCACGGCGGCACGAAACGCAGGTGACGTACCCGAACGTTCACGCAGTAATAAACGAAACTGGTTGCTCGACTGCTCAATAAATTCCATGAAGGTGTGCACAGAAGTATTAATCACGCTACCACCTTTAGCGATGCGACGTCTTGCTTGGCGCATTAATTGTCGCAAGGTTAAACCCGCTTCATCTACCATAGTCAGCCCGAGCTCGTTCATATCCTTAAAATGACGATAAAACGAAGTAGGTGCGATACCCGCCTCTCGTGCGACTTCACGCAGGCTTAAATTCGAGAAACTATGCTCAGCACTTAGTTGATTAAATGCCGCTTCGATAAGCGCTTGACGGGTCTTCTGTTTTTGTTGGGCGCGTACACCAGCCATGGACTTTCCCCAATTCGCTTCGAAAAATAAGAACAATAAACCGCAGTCTAAACCTTGACGCAGCAAGAATGAAATACTATTTTAGCGTACAGTTGTACGCTGAAATTAAATTTTGAGATTAATTGATGAAAAAACCACCCATTTTATGGACCAATGTGCTGTTCTTTAGCTTATCGTTTTTAGCTGCGATCACTTTGGTGCCTTGGTATGGCTTTGAATACGGCTATACCACCAGCCATTGGGTAGCTTTTGTTGCCTGTATGTTTTACGCCGGTCTGTCGATCACCGCTGGGTATCACCGCTTATGGGCGCATAAAGCCTATGACGCCCATCCTGTGATTCAAGTTATTTTTGCGTTGGGTGGCGCATTCGCGTTACAAAACAGTATATTACATTGGAGTAGCGATCACCGTGTGCACCACGGCCAAGTCGACGACCCAGTAAAAGATCCGTACGCCGCAACACGAGGCTTCTGGTATAGCCATATCGGTTGGATGCTGAGAGATTATCAAGGCGAGACTTACGGTGATTATAATAACGCCAGAGACTTACAACGTAACCCTATTGTGATGTGGCAACACAAGCACTATATGAAATTGGTGTTACTTACGAATATCGGCATCCCGTTAGTGCTAGGTTTATTACTCGGTAATGTGTTTGGCATGTTGTTACTTGCGGGTGTACTCAGACTCGTACTCAGTCAACATTTTACTTTCTTTATCAATTCACTGGCGCACATTTGGGGTAGTCGTCCTTATACCGAAAAAAATACCGCGCGAGACAATGGTTTGCTAGCTTTATTCACTTATGGTGAAGGCTACCATAACTTTCATCATATTTTTGCCAGCGACTACCGTAATGGCATTCGCTGGTATCACTATGACCCAACTAAATGGCTGATCCGTACTTTTGCAGCACTAGGCCTTGCCAGTAAGCTAAAACGCACTCCGGTTGAACGCATTGAAAAAGCCAAGGCGGAGACCTTGTTGAATAAGACTAAAGTCAGTCTCGCAAAATTGCCTTTGGCGCAAGATAAGCTTACATTGTTACAACAAGAGTATGATTTACTTCTTAAAAAGCTTCAAAACTACTGTACTGTGCAAAAACAGGTACTCGAAGCGAAGAAAGAAGCAGTACTTGCACAGTGCGAACATTCCGCACTGATGCAACAATATAAAGAGCTAGAACAAGCTTGGGAAAGCCAAAAACAAGCTTGGATTGCACTAAATTCGAGGCTACTGAAAACGGCATAATGTTCAGCGGCCTCAATAACTAAAGGGGTGAGGCCGTGAGCAAAAAAGCTGCAGAAAAAACCGAAACTGTTCCACAATCCTATCAATACGATGCCATTATTATAGGCACCGGACCTGGCGGCGAAGGCGCCGCCATGAACCTCTCTAAAAGTGGTAAAAAAGTCGCGGTTATCGAACGCCAACATGCGGTTGGCGGTGGCTGCGTTCACTGGGGCACCATTCCCTCAAAAGCGCTTCGCCATTCTGTCAGTCGTTTAATTGAGTATAAAGCGAATCCACTTTATCGTTTTACTGAGCGCCCGCAGCGCCATACCTTTCAAGATATTTTGCACCATGCCAGTGATGTGATCTCAAAACAGTCAACATTGCGTTCTAGCTTTTATGGTCGTAACCGCATTCACTTATTTCAAGGCGATGCCAGCTTTGTTGACGCGCATACAGTACAAGTCATTCACCAAGATGGTTCGCAAGAGTTACTCACCGCTAAAACCATTGTAATAGCCACAGGCTCGCGCCCATACCGCCCACCAGGCGTTGATTTTAACCACCCTCGCGTCTACGACAGCGACACTATTTTAAGCCTTGAGCATAATCCTCAGCGCGTATTGATATACGGCGCGGGGGTCATAGGCTGTGAATATGCCTCAATCTTTAAAGGACTGGGCGCAAAGGTAGACCTCATCAACACCCGCGACCGCTTATTGGCCTTTATGGATGCCGAGATCTCTGACGCACTCAGTTACCATTTTTGGAATAATGGTATTGTTATTCGCCATAACGAAGAGTTTGCGAAAGTAGAGACCCATGACAAAGGGGTTATTGTGCATCTACAGTCTGGCAAAAAAGTACGTGCTGACTGCATTTTATGGGCCAATGGCCGCTCCGGTAATACCGAAACACTCAACCTTGCAAGCGTAGGTCTAAAGGCTGATAGCCGCGGCCAGCTTAAAGTCAACGAACACTACCAAACTGAAGTAGATAATATTTTCGCAGTAGGAGATGTGATTGGCTATCCAAGCCTAGCCAGTGCAGCGTTCGATCAAGGGCGTATTGCGGCCAATGCAATTGTGCATGGTGCCTGTGATGATCGTTTGATAACCGATATCCCAACCGGCATTTACACCATTCCAGAAATGAGCTCTGTTGGTAAAACTGAGCAAGAGCTTACCGCTGCGCGCATTCCCTATGAGGTGGGCCGCGCCCAGTTTAAACATTTGGCTCGTGCACAGATCACCGGCACTGAAGTCGGTAGCTTGAAAATTTTATTCCATGCAGAAACCAAAGAGATATTAGGTATTCACTGCTTTGGTGAACGTGCATCCGAGATCATTCATATCGGCCAAGCCATTATGGAACAAAAAGGAACGGGTAATAATATCGAGTACTTTATCAATACGACCTTTAACTACCCAACAATGGCCGAAGCCTATCGCGTTGCAGCATTAAACGGCATTAATCGTCTGCTGGATTAGCACATCGTATGGCATGAATAAGCGTGACACCTTGGGCGTCACGCTTATTGTTATAAATTAAAACGATACTCCGCGCTGAGTCGCCACACATTATCGCTTTGCTTAGGCTTGCCGTTAAAGGCCTCGCGATTTGCAACTGTGGTTGTCAGACTCAAAAACTCACCGCCCACCAGCCAATTGCTATTAATTTGATACTTCACTGTAGCGGTCAGTGCATGACCATCACTTTGGTTTGGGTCGAACTGCCAATCATCTTTATCGATGACTTTGAACTGTTCCCCCCGCATGGAAAAGCGCCACTCATCGCGCTGATGTGTGAGTAGCAAAAACCAACTATTAAAGTCATTATCAACGCCGCGATTGACACCCATGGCGGTATTACCCAGCATGCCTTGTGCGAGTATATGGGTCTGCGGTGTTAACTTGTAACGCCAAGCTGCACTAATAAATTTAGTGTCCCACGCATACTGCCCAGTTCGGTAATTGATCTTACTTGGATCGCCATTATTATCGTACCAATAGACATTGATCTCACTACGGTTTGAAAAGTCGCGATGATACCCAACATAATAACCAAATCGGCCATCTACTTCAGAAAACGGTTCAACATGCTGTGCTTGATGTTGTAACTGCGGTGTGCTCAACGACTCTACCGCAGCAAAGGGGAGACTTTCGTTAAACACCGACTGCCTATCATGCACGGTAAAGCCTCGCCATGCGAGTAAAGTGCCAGCCGGATCATTCCCCTTAAAAACACCAAACACACCTTTGAATCCCTGACCTCGGCTACGACGCGTTTGCGGCTGCTCAATCGCGACTTCACTGCCAAATACCCGCACTTCCTCACCTATCCAAGCGTTGATAGCCGAATACTGGTATGTATAGGGTGACGACCAACCAATATCTGGGTTCTCAATAGAAAACTTCGGATAAAAGCCACCAGCTCGCATAATAAAACGGCGACCATTTTTGGGTAGTGTTCGATATTGCAAATACAGTTCTGTAAAACCAAGCTTGTCATCTGGGTCTGGCACATACTGTGTTACCCCGTGCAAAGACCAAGCGCTAGCAAAATCTACGCGCCAATCAATAGCTCCTCGACTAAGCGTAATGTCTGACTCCCCTTTCCCAAAACGCGTAACGCCCCACCCAGGCTGATACCAAGCTTTACGATTATCATCATGCTGCCAGGTCGTTTGCAGTTGCCCTTGTCCAGAAATCTCAACGGCACCTGCTTGCCCTATGGCGAATAATGCCAAAGCGGCGCTTAGCTTAGTAATCATCGAAGCCATCGGAGAAATCCTGAAGTGGAGCAACCAACGTTTGCTTAATTTGATAGGTAATTGCTTGAGTGTTGTTCACAGCAGAGAGCGGATGCTGTTCTATTTTGTCTATATTTTCAAATCTTTCATGCCATACATTCAGCTTTAGTGCGCTGGCTTGCTGAGCACCTAGGTCGATTGATACTTTGCCGCTGCTATCCGTTACCGCAAATAATGGGCTATCTACAACCACGATATAACCCAGCATCCAATCGTGAATATTGCAGCCAAGCTCAACCACACCGGTTTGATCAAATAATACTTGTTTCGGGTCATCGCGATACAGCTTAAGCTCGAATGGCTTTGCAGCAGAGAACGAATAGACGTGATGGAGAATGGGATCTAAATTTGGAAACGAGACTTGGGTGCCTGCTTGCACCATCAAAATATGTGGCACAAACGCTTTGTCCTTTTGCTCCATTTTATAATCTAGCGTCGTTCTTTTGTTATCAAAGCCAGCTCCTTGCAACCACACCGCGGCATTCGCGAGTGGCTGTTTATCAGCATCGACTATTTGCACTTCAAGGGCATTGACTAGACCGGCTTGTAGCATTGCCATCACAACAGCAATACGCCCAAAAATTGTTAGGTTTAGCATAAGCAGTTCAACCTATCCTTATTATTTTTCTTAGCTTGTCTACACTAGACCGAGCGGAATAATTATTACATTCATCGCATTTACAGCATGAATACGTATGCAACTTTTACGTGAACGTTAGCATACAACAGTAAGCTTAGC
Source organism: Pseudoalteromonas sp. OF7H-1 (assembly GCF_022347825.1). NCBI lineage: Bacteria > Pseudomonadati > Pseudomonadota > Gammaproteobacteria > Alteromonadales > Pseudoalteromonadaceae > Pseudoalteromonas > Pseudoalteromonas sp. OF7H-1. The sequence goes on from NZ_JAKRFX010000015.1 coordinate 133,338, forward strand.
TGATGTGCAAAAGAACACGAATTTTCGTGCCGACAACAAGAAGGAAAAACTATGCGCCCCATGTCACTTTCCCTGATCGGATTAAGCTTGTTTACGACTACGAGCTTTGCCGCATCTTTAGCTGTGAGTTCGCCAGATGGCAAAATCACTTTTACCTTGAGTGATGATAATAGCCAGCCGACCTACCAAGTCAGCTTTAACGACAAAACCATTATTCAACCGTCTAAACTTGGTTTTGATTTCGCAACAGCTGCATCGATGCGCGATGGCTTAAGTATCACCACACATCAGCGTAATAGCGTCGATAGCAGTTGGCAACAGCCTTGGGGAGAAGCCCGAGTGATCCAAGATAAGCACAATGAGCTTGCTGTCACCTTTGCTAAGCAGACAGACAAATCGCCGCAATATACTGTGCGTGTAAAAGTATTTGATGACGGTGTCGGCTTTCGCTATGAGGTTGCTCAAAATCAAGCGCTTTATATCACCAGAGAATTAACCGAATTCGCCTTTGCACAAAGTGATAAAAGTACCGCGTGGTGGATCCCTGCTCGTGGCTGGAATCGCTATGAATATGTATACAACACCACACCACTGCACGATGCCCCACATGTGCACACCCCATTTACTTTAAAGAATCAAGACGGGGTTCATATCAGTGTGCATGAAGCGGCCCTAATTGACTATGCGGGCATGACCTTAAACCAGCGTCGCCCGGGAACATTTGTTGCTGATCTAACACCTTGGTCAGATGGCGTTGCAGTAAAAACCAATGGTAAGTTCAATACACCTTGGCGCACCCTGCAAATAGGCGATGAAGCCACCGACTTGTTGAACTCTCACCTTATTTTAAACCTCAACGAGCCAAATAAGCTCGGTGATGTATCTTGGGTTGAGCCGGGTAAATACATCGGCATTTGGTGGGGCATGCACATCAACAAAAATACTTGGGGCAGCGGCGATAAACATGGAGCCACTACGGCGCGCACTAAAGAATATTTGAGCTTTGCCGCTGACAACGGCTTTGATGGCGTGTTGGTTGAAGGTTGGAACATCGGCTGGGATGGCGACTGGTTCTTCAACGGTGATGTCTTTAGCTTTACCGACGCCTATGCTGACTTTAATATTGACGAAATAGCAAAGCACGGAGAAAAAGTAGGTGCACGCCTAATTGGTCATCACGAGACGTCTGGTAACGTCAGCAACTATCGCAATCAAATGGAGGCGGCCTTCGCACTCTACGAAAAAGCAGGCGTTCGCCAAGTTAAAACCGGTTACGTAGCCGATGGCGGCAACATCAAACGCATTGATGCCAAGGGCAATGCCAGATTCGAATGGCACGACGGTCAATTTATGGCAAATGAGTACTTAGACAACGTCAAACTCGCGGCTAAACACAAGATCAGTATTAACACGCATGAACCAATCAAAGATACCGGCCTGCGTCGTACCTATCCAAACTGGATTGCGAGAGAAGGGGCTAGAGGACAAGAGTTCAACGCATGGGGCACGCCACCAAACCCACCAGAGCATGTGCCAATGCTTGCCTTTACCCGCATGTTAGCAGGCCCAATGGACTTTACTCCGGGTATTTTTGACATGGGCTTCAACGGCCTTGGCGATAAAACCAACCGCCCACAAACCACCCTCGCCAAACAATTAGCGCTTTATGTTGTGCTTTATAGTCCAATTCAAATGGCGGCCGATTTGCCAGAAAATTACTTAGCAAAGCCAGATGCTTTTCAGTTTATTAAAGACGTACCAACCGACTGGGAACACAGTATCGCACTTGCAGGAGAAGTGGGTGATTATGTTGTCTTTGCCAGAAAGGAGCGCAAGCATAAACAATATAGTGGTAACGATTGGTTCTTAGGCGCAGTAACTGATGAGGAAGCGAGAGAAATTCCTATTACTTTAGATTTCCTTGAGTCAGGTAAAACCTTTGAAGCGCAAATCTACGCGGACGGTAATAAAGCCGAATGGAAACAAAACCCGTATGAAATGAATATTTACCGTAAAAAGGTAACAAGTGCCGACAAGCTGACATTAAAACTGGCTGCCGGCGGCGGCGTTGCTATTCGTTTTAAAGCGCTTTAAACATCAGGTGACTACCCAACAGCTGGATAGTCACCGCTTTGATCTGTACATTTAATAAACTATGCAGTAGGGTGAAATAGTCTATTAAGACATTCTTAATTCAAAGGAAAATAATATGAAACTTACCCTAGCAAAGAAAAAACTAAAACAATTAGACTATCAACAAAGTCAACTAGCCGCAAAGCTCACACCGCAAGCAGCCGGTGGCAGAGGACCAGAAACTGGCGTTATGTGCGAAACGACTAATAACGATTACTGGTGTCAACGTCCAAGTTCACCGGCTGTTACCTGCAGCGTAATGGAGCGCTGTTTATAAGCATTTCCCACCATATATAGGCTAGATATTATAAAAATATGTAGTTAGCCTATTTCTCAGTCGAACTCTCTATATGCTCAACAGCCAGCTTTCACTCGCCGCCGAGCTGAGTTATAAGTAACCTGAGCTGCGGATAATTAATGCCTTTCTAGCAGCCAGTTTTAGCGCTAACTGCGTTGAATTCACTTCCAATAGCCAGCTATTGGTGCGTAAATTCGCCTTGTTTTCCCTAAAACTCTCTGGCTAGACAAGGAGAAAACTAAGTTGTGCTTTAGCAACAATGAGTTGGAACATTCCTTATCCAAACCTCAGGTTAAGTAATAATTTACTGACATTGATAGCTTGGTGTTACACCATTAGCAACTTCCCATTTCGCCGTTAATAGCGACGCAGGGCCATTACTGTCATGGGATAGCTCCCAATTCATAATGCCACCGGCATTGAGCTTAGCGTACTGCGTTTTTGCGCGGATCGTCGGGATACCATTGTAGTAGCTGCTACCATCACTATCGCGACAGGCATTGGCAGGGTTCTCTTGTAGTAAGGTGCGATACGCTTTCCAAGTAGGTCTTGCATAAAATGGTACGCCTAATACGGTTTTTTCTTTACTGAGCCCACGACCTTGCCAGTAAGCTATTGAGTCTTTGGCGTATTGCATAGAAGCATGATCAGTATTGTTCGCGTCGTACGCCATCAAATTTAAAAAGTCGATATCTTGGAATACAGATTCCAACACGCCACCACCGGTATAGCCAAGCGCCACCACAGCTGCCGTCAAGAATTTACCTCTGGCGCGTAACTCAACGCTTAGTTCCTTCATCAGTAATGCATAGTTATTTGCCGAAGCACCGGGATCTGGATATTCCCAATCCATATCAACGCCATCTAGATTATGCTGCTCTACAAACGCAATGACCTCTTGCACGAAACGGGCTCTGCCTTGCTGTGAACTAGCGAATGTCTCAAATGCACTATCGTCGCCCCCGTTCCAGCCACCAATGGCAATCCCCACTTTTACATTGTTGGCGTGAGCCGAATTTACTAGCGCTGTCATTTTGCTTAAATTTTCAAGCGGTCTCAGTGTGCCATCTGCATTGGGTAGTATAAATGAGTAATTGATATGGGTGAGTTTATCAAACTGAATATCATTCACTGCACCTTGCCAACTTGGGAAATAGCCGACAATTTTAAAATTAGGATCGCCAGGAGGAACCTCGTCAGACACGACACTGAAGTTCACCGCACTCGATTCACCTCGTGCCCCAGACACATCAGTTGCAAAAACAGTTAATGTGCGATTACCTAGCCCCTGCGCTTGCCACATCACCTCATAAGGTGCACTGTTGTCAGAGGCGACCAGCGTGCCATCGAGATAGAATTCAACACTGTCGATTGCTGTGTTTTGCGGATGGCTTACCGCCGCCGCTAGGCTAACTGATGAGCCCACTAACACTCGAGCGTTACTGCTTGGGGAAGTAACCGAAACTTGGGGCAATGGCGTTACAGGATCACAACTGCCATTGGCTTCCCAGACATCATAAGTATTGGAATTTTGCGCTGGGTTTTGGTTTTGTGTCCACCATTTCGCGGTGTATTTAGCTGACTGATAGGTGACTGCGTCGCCACCTGTATATACCTGCTGTGATTGCCATTGCGTTAAGTTACTACAGTCTACCGCCAGTGCAACTTCCATCGCGCCCAAGAGCGGAAGTGCAATTAATAAATTTGTATATTTCATTACCTTTTTCCATGTTGTATGTCGGCTAAAGCAAGTCGTGCCGAGTTTAAATAAATGTTAACTTGCGATTCTTAGCCTACCAGCATGGACAAATTTCGTACAACGCAACTCACTACGACCTTAGTCTAATGAAAATAGAAAATACTTCTCCTCTTTACGTCATTTATTCATCCGTGATTATGCTCGTTTATAAAATGTCCAACTAGTGCAGCGAGACTGTACAGATAAGGCTTAGCTCAGTATGCTTGCGGGTTTAGGCGCTATAAAGAGAATAATTAAGAGATGAGTACGGCATTTTCAAGACGATTTGTAACCTTAGTCGAGCAATTTGCAGGCGGCAATAAGCGCCAATTTGCCCAGTTAACAGGTAAATCCCCTTCCCATATTTACCGTATTTGTCGCGGCTTAAGTCGCCCTTCAATGATATATCTTGAGCACCTTTATAGCCTATTTGCCGTTGATCTGAACTGGTTACTCACCGGTGAACAACCCTTAGATAAACCACAAGGTCAGCTTAAAGATGAACTTACCCTCATACCTAAACTTGATATTGAGGCCAGTGCAGGTATGGGCAGTGTAATTGGTCATGAAGAAGTTACCGAGCAGTTTGCACTCAACCGTCGTTGGCTAAACTCCCATCTTGGCGTGTATTCAGAGAAGCTCGCCTTTGTCTCTATCCGTGGTGATAGTATGCAGCCCACGTTGCTAGACGGCGACATGGTACTCGTTGACCTTTCACAGAATCAACCCAGTAAAGATGCGGTTTATATCATTCAAACAGAAGAGGGTCTCATGGCTAAGCGAGTGCAACAAAAGCACTCTCAGCTCAAAGTGATCAGTGATAACCCTGATTACCCGAGCTGGGAGATCACCGCTGATAATGCCGACAGTCACGGCATTGCAGGGCGTGTTGTTTGGTGTGGTCGCAGTATCTAAACTGCAATGTCACTATTCGTGTGATGCTGGAGCATCACACGGATTTAGCCAGCTTTTCCTGCACATTGGCTGTATTCACAAATTGACTCAACACCAATGAGCACACCGCAAGTGCAGCACCAAAGTAAAACACTAAGGATTGATCGTATAACCATACTAAGCCAAAGCTTGCTGGGATCACTACTGCTGCAATATGGTTAATAGTAAAGCTAACCCCAGCTGTTGCTGCGATATCTTCTGGCCGAGCAATTTTTTGAAAATAAGTTTTGAGTGCAATGGCCATCGCAAAAAACAGATGGTCGATGACATAAAGCGCTGCTGCAAAGCTTGCTGACTCTACCAATGCATAACCAATAAATACAAAAATGAGTCCCACATATTCGATTGTCAGTGTTTTACGCTCACCAATATGCCCAATCATTTGACCAATTTTGGGGGCGATAAATATGTTTATCAAATGATTCAACATATAAAGCGCGGTGATCTGTGCAACATCAAAACCAAATTTTTCCACCATTAAGAAACCCGCAAACACCATAAATATTTGTCTTCTCGCGCCCGAGAAGAAAATCAAGGCGTAATATAGGCTGTACTCTTTTCTCAAAATGAGCTTTTTATGCTGCGTAGTATGCATTTCAAAGGTTGGAAAGCCGATAAACATAAATAGCGCAATGATAAAGCCAACCCCTCCAATAAGCAGATACATCCACTGATAGTCTGCGGAGAAGTAGCTAAAACCCAGCCATATTACCGCATAGGTGATCAGAGAAGCGATGGATTTAATAGAGAGCAAGATACCTAGTTTGGCCGGTGCCTCATCTTTATTGAACCATTGTAAACTGAGAGATTGATTCAGCGTCTCGAAATAGTGAAAACCTATCGACATTAACACTGTAGTTGCATACAAACCATAAATAGTAGGTAACAAGCCGGTAATGGCGACGCCAAGCGACAGCAAACATAAACTGATCAGTGCGAAGGTTTGCTCCTTTAACACCAATAAAACAAATACCGCTGTAAACGCTAAAAACCCGGGGATCTCACGCAGGGATTGCAACATTCCCATATTAGCGCCATTGAAGCTTGCGGCTTCGATCGCAAAGTTATTGAGCATGGCCATCCAGCCTGCAAACGTAACGGCCATAACTACGGTAGCGAGCACTAAGAAATTAAAAGGACTTTGCCATCCTTGAGAAGCATTCTTCATGATTATCTCCACATAAAGCACAACTATTAAAAAGTTATGGCTATAATATGGCCACACGTTAATTTCTGATATACATAATTATGCCAAGTTCTTTATCAAAACAGACAACTTCTCCTTGGCGTATTCAGCCCAAATATAAGCGCTTCTTAAAGCCAGCCCTTGGCCGACCAATTCTGCCAAGAGCGGTAAAAAAAGCGGAGTGGGAGCATGTTCAACGGCACCAACATGAGTGGGGGCAGCTTGCATATACAAGCAATGGAGTCATCACAATTGTAACTCCTGAAGGCACATTCGTGATCCCTCCCGACCAAGCTTTGTGGCTACCTCCGGGCCTTCCGCATGAGACGTACTGTCGCTACGGTGGAGATTTTCGTAGTGTCTATATCGACAATAAATACACCGAGTTGCTAGGGAATAAAGCGAAGCTAATTGCGGTAGATGAACTACTGAAGCAATTTATACTGGAGATCTGTACTTGGCCGGAAGAATACCACTTAGATGAAAAAACAGAGCGATTTATTACGGTCTTTATTGATAGGCTAACGTCGGCTACAACGTGCCACTTTTTTATTCCAAGTGCACAGGATGCTCGGATCTTACCCATTGTGACCGAGCTACATACAAATCCAGGATGCAAAATAAGCTTGGAGGCCTGGAGTGATCAAGTCGGTGCATCAACCCGGACACTCAACCGCTTATTCCACAAATGCTTTATGATGGGGTTCAGTGATTGGCGCCAGAAATTAAGAGCTATCAAAGCAATTGAGCTGTTGAAAGATGGATATTCTCAGCAACAAGCAGCTGAATATTTGGGTTTTGAATCTACCGCCGCATTTAGCAATGCGTTTAAAAAAGTCTTTGGCAAACCACCGGGACAGTACATTAAAAAGTAAGGTAATTTGGGATCAATAAATACTTTCCCACTAAATATTATAAATGCACAAATCGGCGGGTGAACCGCCTCCCAGCATGTTGCACTGTGCTTATACTGTGGTGGGAGTGGGAGATGTATGGACTCCTCCCCCTTAACGGGAGAGTACGGTATAAAGATATTGCAAAACACTTTTACCAAATAAGGAGTCCATACATGACACAGTCTAATTTAATTGCTATCGACTTGGCAAA
>NZ_JAKRFX010000016.1:0-132445 GCF_022347825.1 Pseudoalteromonas sp. OF7H-1
GAAGGCACAAGGGCGCGAATACATCAAAGAGGCCGAGGTAGCACCTCATCAAGAGCCCGGATATAAGCACGCAATCACACCAATAATGCTAAAAATGGCTTGTACAATTGGAGGAGTCCATATAAGGCGGTTTACCCGCCGAGAAGTTAAGCCTATTGTCGCGCTAGCTGCCAGCGCTTATTCACTTCCTCAAGTAACTGTTGATTAAACGGTACATCAATATTTTGTTTTGCTGCTAGCTCGCAAATATAGCCGCACATAGCGTCAATTTCTGTGCGCCTGTTATTCGCGAGATCTTGATTCATTGAAGAGCGATTGTTTGCGGTTTGCGCCATTACATTGTAAGCAAGCGTGACTAGCTCGCTAAGCGCTAAGGTTACGCCTGTACTTGCGGCCACAAGCTGTACTTCATTCATTAAATTAAGGATTTGGGCTGCGTATTTGGGCTGTCTTAACTGACCATTTTCGACTTGTTCCAATGCACTTAACGGGTTAATGGCAATATTAACCGCCAGCTTTTTCCAAAGCGTTGGCATGATATCAAACGTGGTTTGGGCATTTTCAAATGTGCTAAACAGTTGCGAGAATACGCGCTGGTAGTGGCATTCTGCTGGTGAATTTAACGGCCCAAACCAAGTTGCACCTTGTCCTGTATGGTGCACAGTGTCTGCGACTTTATAGCCAGCAATGGATGTGCTTAAGAAGTAGGCGGATTGTGTTTTTTCAAGCGCTGCTAACTCACCAGACCAATCTACCATGCCATTATGACTAAGGATTAGCGTGCCATTTTTTGAAAGTACAGGGCGGAGCGCTTGGAGTGCTTCGATGACCTGATATGCTTTAACGGGAATGATTAGCGTATCTATACTGTTGGCAGGGAGTTCTGCAAGTGTTTTGGTGCTGCATGGGATGGTTTGTTGAATACTTGCTGTTTGATAGCGATAAGTCGCCGCGCGTTTATTTCGAGTGATCAGCGTAATTTGATGAGATTGACTAAGGTGCTGGGCGAGCAGTAATCCTATCGCCCCTTCACCTAAAATATGTATGTTAGCCATGTTTTCTGTTGCGCCAACTTGCCCAAATATAAAATAGAACAAAATAACTGACCGCACCGGCTAAATCAGCCAAAAAGTCAGCGGTAGATGCTTGGCGATATGGTAATGAATGCTGCATCCACTCAATTCCTGCACCGTACAAGGACAGTAGCACTATGTGTGTCCATACCTTTACTTTAAAAGCATGGTGAGAGATAAACGCAAGCACAAAAAACACACCAAAATGTGCCACTTTATCGATATTTGGGAACAGCTTTGGAGACAAGCTAATTTCCTTTGCGAATAGCACCGTACATATAATTAAAGAGATAATCAAAAGAGCTTTATAAACGCGCCGTGTCACAATACATCCTACTTCTGTATGACTAAGCGAGCAGTATACCATCGAAAACTGTCCATTGGGTGAACATCCTAATACGCTGTTTAAAAACTTAAAGTAACTCAAATTAGGCATAAACTGCTATAATCGAGCCAAAATGACTTTAGGAGAGAAGCATGCCTTCATTTGATATTGTATCTGAAATTGATATGACAGAAGCAAAAAATACCGTAGACAACGCGGTTCGTGAGCTTGATACACGTTTTGATTTTCGTGGCGTAGATGCGTCAATCGAGCTAAGCGGTGAAATGATTAACCTCAAAGCGGAAGCAGAACAGCAAGTTATGCAATTGTTCGATATGCTAGTGGGTAAAGCGGCAAAGCGTGGCCTAGATGTGGCAAGCTTCGAGTTAAAAGACATTGAGCGCTCTGGCAAATACGTATCGCGTAAGGTGGCGTTAAAGCAAGGCATCGACAAAGAGATGGCGAAAAAACTGGTTAAGCTCATCAAAGACTCAAAAGTGAAAGTTCAAGCATCAATTCAAGGCGATACGGTGCGTGTAACGGGTAAAAAGCGTGACGATTTGCAAGAAACGATGCAACTGGTTCGTACCGGTGAGCTTGGCCAACCATTTCAATTCAAAAACTTCCGCGACTAATTACGCTTTACTTCATTCCAAAAGTGCATAGATTGCACTTTTGGATTTCTAGACGTCCATTGACAATCATTCCGAAACCCAAGACAATAGCCTCGCATTTTCAAGGTGCTGTACACAACCTAGTGTGGTTGCTAAGTGTATAGATAATCGGGAAACTGGTGCGAACACAAGGGAACATCTAATTGCGTTAATCAACAATAAATTGAATAAGACAGTTTATTGCACGTGATTAGCTTGGATCGGTTCTATGCCAGCGCTGCCCCCGCAACGGTAGAGTGAACTGCTAATCTGCAGGTTTACTGAGCCCGGAGACCGGCCTTGAAACAGTCACTTTGTGTTCTTGTACGGTGGGTACAAGTTAGGGGAAACCATGTTAAATAAAACTGCTCTAAGCGCGGCGATAGCGACGGCGCTCTCTTTTTCAGCGTTTGCTGATCAAAATGTTGAACATATCACTGTTACTGCCAATAAATTTGAACAATCTCTAGAAAGCACACTGTCTGCCATTACGGTTATAGGTCGTGCTGAAATTGAAAAAAGCAATGTTCAAGATGTCGTATCGCTACTCGATAATGTCGCAGGTATTCAAGCGGTTAGAAACGGTGGCTTCGGCCAAAGCGTGAGTTTATTCCTACGCGGTAATGATGCTAAGCATACGCTAGTGTTAATTGATGGGGTTCGAGTGACGGATGCAAACTCCGGTGACAATTCGCTCACTAATTTACCACTTAATAGCATCGAAAGGATTGAGATCATTCGTGGTGCCAAAGCTGCGATTTATGGTTCAGATGCCATTGCTGGCGTGATTAATATTATTAGTCGCGAAGGGAATAACAATACTATCGCGCTTACGACTGGGAGTAACAATTACTCCAAGACCGAAGCAACGGTAAATTACAAAAAAGATAAGTTTAGTATTGCAGCTAATGCGGGTTACACTCATACCGATGGCTATGATGTGATAGAGAAAGACCCTGAAGCTGCAATCACAAAAAACCATGACCGTGATGGATATTATAACGGTAATGCCGGTTTAAATGTGCAGTATGGTGATGAAGAAAGTGGCATTTTTAGCTTACGTTCACAGTACAGTGAAGGAGAGGGGGAGTATGACTCTTTTGGTAGTGATGCTTACCGTTTCCATAACTACACCAATAAGTTGGCGTGGAAAAGACGTACTGACAAGTTTAGCCAAAGTGCGTCATACAGCTTAGGTAAGGAACAAAACGTTCAAATCGGTAATAGTGCTGACGATAACGCTTATGTCACCAAACGCAGCCAATTTGAATATCAGTCGCAATATAGTTTAACTGAAGCTTTGATCTTCACGGGTAACTTTACCTTTCTAAATGAAGATGTTGGTGATTCTACCGCCTCTTTTTCAGAGCCTGAGCGTGATAACTTATCTTTAGCACTAGGTGGGTTTTACAACGATGAAAATTGGCTGGCAGAGGTTGTACTGAGAACGGATGATTATGATTTTCATGGTCGTGCAAACACCTACACGGTTGCTGTAGGTAAGCAACTCATGGATGGCCTCAGTGTTAAGTTGAATCATGGTACTGCCTTTAGAGCACCTTCTTTATCACAGGCGTTTGTGATTGATAGTCCTTACTATCTGCCTAACCCGAATATTAAGCCTGAAGAAGCCACTAATAACGAAATTATTGTCACATGGAGCGGCGAGAACTTCCGTGTGGAAGCTGCGGTATACGATAACCGTATTACCGATAAAATCGTTTATCAGCAAAATGATAAATGGAAATACGTCCCTTACAATGTTCAGCGCGCTGACTTTGAAGGTGCTGATCTTTCTGTTGAAATTGAAGACAACTTTGGTATCGAGCATACAGTAAATGCGAGCTATGTGAGTGCTAAAGACGCTGATACCGATAAGCAATTACAGCGCAGAGCGAGACGTACCTTAACTTATTCAGTCAGTAAAGAGTGGGAAAATGTTGACGCAACACTGACCTTAGTCCATAGAGGTAATCGCGACGATAAAGTATGGGGAGCTGAAGGTGCATATACAGTGACTTTACCGTCATATACGCTGTTTAACTTAGCTGCTAACTATACGTTTTTCGACGGATTCAAGTTAAATGGCCGAATTGAAAACTTAACCGATAAGCGTTATTTCAATGCCACAGCGGGCGAAGCAAAAGATGGCTCTTTACTGGGCTATAAGCCACTAGGTAGACAAGCCTACGTTGGTGTGAGCTACAGCTTCTAATGCGTTAACTGCTTTTCAATACCCAGAGTGATCCATCATGAGTAATGGATCACTTTTCTTATTTATCATCTAGTTGCATTACATTTGTAACTGGTGTTCTGCCTTACATGTGGTTGATAATAGCTTTGATTTGTATTATTACTACCTTAAGGAAAAGAACATGAAGTCACTATTATTTGGGTTACTCACGCTTGGGATTGTCACATCAGCACAAGCCTCACAGCCTGAAAGCCAGCTTGAACCTCAATTTTCAACACAATCAATGACGGGCGATTTCGCTTGGTTTAACGCGCCATCGCAAACCTGTAGTCGGATCCGCAGCATGATGTACTATCGTCATCCTGGCAACGATCACCTAACGCCTATATCTGTGCCTGTGATTTATACCGGTGGAGAGTGTTGGTCTACTGGCAGGACAACATCTAGCCAAGGTCCAAAGGAAATGTATACGCAGGTTTCAGATATCATTCATCAGCAATTTTCGAATGTGGAACATAACTACAAAGAGTTGACGACCGATATCGTCAATAATATTGCCGCACAATCTAGCTCAAATAAAGTAAGCCACACGACTAGTCTCTACGGCACTATGCATATGAAAATCGCAGGTAGAGTCGATGCACAAAATAAAGTACCGGTGTTGATCGATGGCTTCGATTTGAAGTCTTACGCTAAGTTTCGTAAGAAGCAGCTTGGGATGAATATTTATATCCATGTCTATATTAACAACGAAAATGTCACCATCAAAGGTAAGTATGATGTACGTACCCAGCAGCTTGAGTTAGATCCTTTAATTTCTAGCTTTAAGCCTGTGGTGACGACAAAAGTAGAGTTGCCGTGGATCCTCGATTTGATAGATACTTTGACTCCAGGGATTTTTGACAAGCTTTATACAGAATTTAGCCGTATTGTGATTGATGTGTTTGAATTCTTGGGTGTGGATATGAGCGAAGATATTCCGCAGGTCATTAAACACAACGCCCAGTTAATCAATTCAGGTGTTGTTCCGCTTAAAGGCTTAGATACCTTAAGACCTGGTGATACTGCGAATTTAGAAATGGAAGTAATGCGTGGGCATTTGCGGATTAAAGATGGCCGCACTAGTTTTTATGTATTTGCTATACCTATGTTGCCGTAAGCCGTAAGCCGTAAGCCGTAAGCCGTAAGCCATAAGCCGAACGCAATCTATTGCGTTCGGCACACAAGTTTAGTGCTTTAAATTTGTCGCAAAATGGCTTTCAAACTTTGCAATTTTAGGGGCAATCATCACACTGCAATAGCCTTGGTTTGGGTTTTCAGTGTAATAATCTTGGTGATAGTGCTCAGCAGGATAAAATTCAGGCGCTGGGCTAACTTCAGTCACTATTTTTTCACTTAACTGGCTTTGAAGCTGCGCAATACAATCTTGAGTTTGTTGCTGTTGCTGCTGGTCATGATAAAACACCACACTGCGGTACTGAGTACCAATGTCGTTACCTTGGCGGTTCAACTGCGTTGGGTCATGCAGAGTAAAAAACATAGTAAGCAAAGTATCAAAGCTGACAATATCGGCATCAAATTGCAGTTGGACTACCTCAGCATGGCCACTGTCTCCCCGACATATCATTTGATAGGTGGGATTATCTGTGTGGCCACCTGTGTAACCTGACTGCACTGACTCAACGCCATTGACGCGGCGAAATGCCGCATCAATACACCAAAAACAACCACCACCAAAAGTTGCGGTTTGTAAATTTGCCATTATACCTCCTGCTCAGGATGTTGTTTCGACTGCTCCTCAAGACGTTTTGTCGTCTCTTCTGGAGATTGCGTCTTCTTAGCTAGTAAAGTATAGGCGGTTGGGATAACAAACAAGGTTAAAATGGTGGCAACACTGACACCGGCAAAAATCACGACACCGATCACCATGCGGCTTTCGAACCCAGGACCTGTTGCAAACACAAGAGGGATGGAGCTCATTACGGTCGTTAGCGAGGTCATAATAATAGGTCGTAATCGCTGCGCTGCAGCATCAACAATGGCTTGTTCGAAGGCAATGCCTTTGTCACGCAATTGGTTAGCAAATTCCACGATTAAGATACCGTTTTTGGCGCTAAGGCCAATCAACATGACAATACCAATTTGGCTATAAATGTTGAGCGTGCTGTCGGTGATAAACAATCCATACATTGCACCAACTAAACCCAGCGGTACGGTGAGCATGATAACCAGTGGATGGACAAAGCTTTCAAACTGTGCGGCTAATACCAAGAACGTAACGGTGAGCGCCAGAATAAACACATAGGTCATCGCTGATGCACCTTCATAAAACAGCTGTGACTCGCCTTTGTAGTCGATGGCGCCGTCGATATCATTCTCTTCGGCGGCAACTTTATTTAAAAAGTCGAGCGCTTGCTCCAGTGTATAGTCGCCAGCGAGGTTTGCCGTGATAGTGATTGCGCGCATACGGTTGTAGCGGTTTAATCGAGAAGCTGTGGCTTCTTCTTTTATGGTGATCAAACTGTCTAATGGCACGAGCTCATCGCTACGAGATTTCACATAAATATCAGAAATATTATCTGGGGCAGAGAAGTCGGCTTTGGTGCCTTTTAAGATCACATCGTATTCTTCACCGCGGTCAATAAAGGTGGTAACACGACGTTGTCCCAGCATGGTTTCTAGCGTTTGGCCGATGGCACTTACCGACACGCCTAAATCTGCGGCTTTGGTTTTATCAATGCTTATCAAAAACTGTGGGAAGGTTTCTTTGTAATCGTGATCGAGACGAACCAGTCCTTTATTTTCTCGTGCGCGTTCTAGAATGCGATCGCGCCATGCAGCTAACTCATCGTAGTCGTTACCTTGCAGTACAAACTCAATGGGACGTGAGTTACCGCCGCCGCCAATACCACGGCGCATAATAGCAAAGGCGCGAATATCTGTAACGTCTTGCATTTTACCGCTGATCTCATCCATGACTTCCCAAGTAGAGCGTTTTCGCTCATCCCAGTCTGGCATGCCGATAATAGCAACACCGCCTTGACCACCCCAACCAGGCACCCGAATAAGCACGCGGCTAAGTTCCTCTGAGTCTACATAAGGTAGTAGGCGCTCTTCAATTTTTGCCATATTTTGCGAGTTGTTTTCGTAGCTTGCCCCTTCTGGGCCATTCATCATAACGAAGAAAGTACCGCGGTCTTCTTTTGGTGTCAGTTCAGACGGGATCTGTTTAAACAGGCTATAGCTGGTAAAACCCGCCAGTGCCAACATCACAATCAGGCTATATTTGCGCGATAAGTTGTCTTGTAAAACTCGGCGATACCCTTGTTCTAGTCGTCCAAATTGACGGTCCATCCACTGACTAAAGCGGTTTTCTTTATTGCTGGGCTTTAATACTTTGGAGCAAAGGGCAGGAGACAAGGTCAACGCGGTAATACTGGAAAACAGCACCGCAGCACTTACTGCAAAGGCAAACTCGGTAAATAGGGCGCCAATACGACCATCCATAAAGACTAAGGGAATAAACACGGCAACCAAAACCAGCGTTGTCGCAATGATGGCAAAGCCTACTTCTCGCGCGCCACGGTAGGCTGCCAGTAACTTGGGTTCGCCAAGCTCGATGCGGCGGTAGATATTTTCTAGCATTACAATGGCGTCATCGACCACCAGGCCGATGGCAAGCACAAGTGCAAGCAGCGTCAGCAAGTTGATAGAATACCCCATGGCCAGTAAGAACATAAAGGTTGCAACTAAGGCTACCGGCACGGTAACAGCAGGGATCAGCGTAGCGCGGATATTGCCAAGGAAGATGTAGATAACGAGTACTACCAACGCCATGGCAATCGCAAGTGTGCTGTATACTTCAGCAATGGACTCACGGATAAAAATAGAAGAATCGTAGCTGTCTTCTATGGTGGTGCCTTGAGGCAGGTTGCGCTTTATTTTTTCAAGCTCTTTACGAGCGTTGTCGACCACTTCTAGCGTATTGGCTTTGGCTTGCTTAACAACACCAAGGCCAATCATATTTTTACCATTACCACGGAAGGTACTTTCGTCGTCAGCGGCTTCAAGTACCACCTGCGCGACTTCACCAAGTCGCACCAAATAGCCTTGTTCACCGCGCTTAATTACTAGGTTGTCAAAGTCTTCTTGAGTCTTATAGCTTCTGGCAATACGAACAGAAAAATCACGGTCAACGGATTCAATTTCGCCAGCGGGTAATTCTACGTTTTCTCTGCGTAGCACTTGTTCAATATCACTGCTTGTGACTCCACGAGCGGCCATCGCCTTTCGGTCTAGCCAAATTTTCATGGCGTATTGACGCTCACCGCCAATGCGTACATTCGATACGCCATCAACAACCGCCAGACGGTCAACGATAAAGCGTTGGGCGTAGTCTGAAAGCTGCAAGGTATCCATGGTTTCGCTATTGAGTACAAACCAAGCGATAGGGCTTTCATCGCTGTTTGATTTCGATACTTCAGGCGGCCTAACTTGTTCTGGTAGTCTATCCAGCGCACGAGAAACGCGCTCACGTACATCATTTGCAGCAGCGTCGATATCACGATCGATATTAAATTCGATAGTGATATTGGAGCTACCGTTGCGGCTACTAGAATTTATGCTTTTGATCCCTTCGATCCCCGAAATCCGGTTTTCTAGTACTTGGGTGATCTTGGTTTCTACTACTTCCGCTGATGCGCCTGTGTAGTTAGTGCTTACACTGACTATTGGAGTTTCAATATCAGGGTATTCGCGCAGCGGTAACATAGTAAATGCCACTAAGCCAAAGGTCAGCAGCAGTAAGTTAATGACGATCGCGAAGATCGGGCGCTTTACCGCCGTATCAGTGATTCTCACGTCGCCTTACCCCTTTACTTCGACTTTTGAGCCTGAGCGGATCTTCAAGGTGCCTTCCGTGATCACTTGTTGCCCTTCTGTAAGCCCTTCATCGATAGCAACCCAGCCGCTAAAGCGAGTTTGCAGGTGTACTTCGCGTTGTTGCGCTTTACCTTGGTCGTCAATGACAAATACAAAATGTTTGTCTTGTCTTGGAATGATGCTTTTTTCTGGCACCACAAGGGCTTGTAATCGAGCTAGTTCAAGTCCCATATGTAGTAGCATACCTGGGCGAAGTTTATGGTCTAGATTGGTGAAGCTCGCTGTCACTCGTACCGAGCGCGTTTGTTCATTAATACGCGGGTCAATATGGGAGACCTTACCGGTAAATAGTTGCTCTGGGTAAGCTTCGCTTTGTGCATTCACTTGCATACCAAGCTGTAGTTGCGCTAGGTATTTTTCTGGTACCTGAAAATCCACTTTAATGATGCTAATGTCATCGAGTGTGGTGATCACTGTATTGTTGTTTACGAAGCTACCAATGGAGACATTTCGAGTACCCAGTAATCCATCGAATGGCGCATAAATGGTCATCTCGGCGAGTTTTGTTTTAGTGGCTTCCAATTGTGCCGTTAAGGTGTCTACCTTTGCTGATTGTGCTTCTAGTTGAGAGCGAGCCGCCGATTGAGTTTTTGCTAGGTCTTTAAGGCGGTTTAGTTGTCTAATTTCTTCTTTTAGCGTCACTTTCAGCGCTTCGATATCGAGTTTCTCTTCGGCATCACGCAACTGGACTAGCTTATCGCCTTGTTTTACTACGTCTCCGTCATCGAAATATAGGGCTGCCACGTAGTCGCTTTGGGCGCTACTCACGTTGATTGCTTGATTTGCTCTAGCGGAACCAATAGAGTGAACAGCAATAATACGTTCTTCTTTGGCTACAGTATGAGCTTGAACGGAGGTTACGGGTGCCGAGTTGCCACTCATCTTGCCTTCCGAGGCTGGTAAATATAAATAGCCGCTGATAACGACTAGCACTACAATGATAAAAGGAAACAGTGCTTTTCCTGATTGATGACGCATAAAAGTGACCCAGATTATAATTTGTCTCTAGTTTACAAAATTAAAGGCTAACAAAGTCTACGGCATATCCTGTAAATTTGTGCATTAAACGAAAATGTAATTCAATTTAAGTGTTTGTACCTAAATTAAATATTATGAAACACAGTCATTCATGTAAACGATGCATCACAATACGTAAATTAGTCGCATGGGCGATCATCATGTATATCTTTTATGTCTGGTATACCCATGCTTGAAGCAAAACTACGTGCAACCGCTGATCGCAATGGCGTTGAATTTATGCTGGTTGGTGCAATTGGATTGGTTGTTATCATGCTTTTTGTCAACTTGCGTGGTACAGCTATTACTATTGTAGAAATATTTCTTGCCAGCGCCATGTTAGTGGCTATTTTTGTTGGCTTTCTTAAAAGTCAGCAACCATATTTTAGTTTATACTTTACAGAACAAGAGTTTAGGTATGTGCATAAATATGGAGCTTGGCCGCTATCCATTGTAAACTTCCACTCCAGCGGCATTCCCAAAGTTCAACAAGGTGTTGAAACACTTGAGTTAAATGCAGTTGGTATTAAACTTAATGATATTGATGCGTTTTTATTAAATTTAACACCTCGACTTGCGGGTAAATTATTGATCGAACAGCGGCATATTTTTTTACAAGCTGTTAAAATGCATTGCGAAAATGGCAACTGCCCATCTGAATGGTTGATAGAAGAAACCGTTTTTCGCTCCAAGGCGGGAAAAGAATATACTGGTTTAATGGCAATGTTTGCAAACCGGATGGATAATTTAAAGACAGTGACGGGATATGATTTATTGATCCCCGCGACTGCCTTAGACAGGGATATTTGGCAATTTTCAGTCATGTTAAACCGCTGGAAACTTAACCCTAAAGAGGTGGTAAAAGCATTGTTAGAAGAACAAACCACCTACTGAAGATGTAACAGGATACACCAATATGAGCTTAGAAACGGCCTATATTAAAAGTGGGCGTAATACCATTATTCACAAAGAGAAGAAGTTAGATCTTGTGATTGTAAATGGTGAAGCACACCCAAAAATCAAGGTGACTGCAAATGGTTTAGTGCCTTTTAAGGAAGACTTACCTAGAAATCGAAGAGAAGCTAAAGAGCGTTATTTAGAGGTCGTCCACGTTTCGAGTATTGATGTATTTGGTGAAGTAAAGCGGTTGTTGTTTATTCAGGCTTTAGACGGCCGAGAATATAAAATAGATTACAGTAAAATTGGCACTAAGTTGTTCGTGCGAATACATCAAGAGAGTTATCTATAATTCATAAGGAATAATATGAATGCATTCAAGGGAAGTTGGGTTGTACTTGCGCTAATATTAACGGGTTGTGGCGGAGGCTCTGGGAGTGATGAACCGAGTCAAGTCAGCGCATCGGTTAACGCGGGTGCTGATGTCCAAGTAACTGAAAAAACAGAAGTCACCTTGAATGCACAAGCATCACCTGCAGGTGGTACTTTTAACTGGCAAGTAATCTCTGGTGCAAACGTCAGTGAATTTCCAATCACGGAGCAACAAGCCGCTTTTGTTGCGCCGGATATCAAAGCCGATGTTAATTTACTTATTCAGGTTGATTATGTTGCGCCTGATGGCAGTCTTGCAAGCGACCAAGTGACGGTTGCTATCAAATCTAACAATCAATTACCTATACCAAGTATCAGCCAAACAGCACCGGAAACATTACCAGCCAAATATAAAGATACTATTGTCCTCAGTGGCGCAGGCTCCTCCGATCCAGATGAAAATGGCCAAGTGGTTGCTTATCAGTGGCAGCAAGTAAGTGGTCCCACAACAATACAGCCAACGGGCTTGAATACAGCTACTTTATCTTTTGTCCATCCATTATTGGCGAGCTCTCAGGCGTCAATCTGGCAGTTGACGGTTACCGATGATGAAGGCGGACAAGCCAGTACTCAGTTTACCCTCGGGCTACTTGCGAATTCGGATGTAGTAGTGGCAGATGCTGGGAGCGACCAGCAAGTGCAAGAGTTTGATGAGGTTACGCTTGATGGTTCAAACAGTGATACTGTATCTGGTCAGAAACAGTGTGTATGGCGGCAAGTGACGCCTGGCACTCAAGTAGCATTAAGTTCTGTTACCGGGTGTTCAACAACTTTTAACGCACCAGATCAAAATATTTTGTCGCAAGTGGAATTTGAGCTGACCGTTACTGATTCGCAAAACCGCTCTGCTACCGACACCGTGCGCATTGATATCGAGAAAAAGCCATTAGGTAAACTAAACGATAGTGGTCAAACCGCGTGTTATAACAATACGGATGCGATCACTTGTAGTATGACGCAGTTTACGGCTCAAGATGCGCAGCGTGGGCGTGATAATTTTGCCACTCAGGTGGCGAAAGAAGGCAGTGGTCGAGCAGGTTTTGACTTTACCAAACTAAATCGCTTTGCGGATGAATTGCCTGATGACGCTACCGACTTTGCTTGCGTTCGTGATAACGTCACAGGACTTATTTGGGAAGTGAAAGAAGCAAGTTCGGGTACATTACCAAATACTTCTTCTCGCAACGCACAAAATAGTTATACCTGGTATGTTGAGGTAGACGGAGCAATTGCCGAGGGGAGTGTTCAGGCCGCCGCAAATACAACCTGCCCGCAGGATAGTCATTGTGGTATTCAAGCTTTGATTGATGAAGTGAATAATCCTGCCGTTGGAGAGCAAAGTTACTGTGGTGGTAACAATTGGCGCTTACCAACTTATATGGAACTACTTGGACTACTAGATTACGGCAGTGCAAGTACCGCGGTGATAGATGAAGCACTTTTCCCTAACTTACCTAGCACAACCACGCTTGGCCATCGCTATTACTGGACCTTGCAGTCGAGTTTAGATGGTACCGGTGGCACGCTGAGAAGAGCTTATGTTATCGATATGGATACGGGCAATGATTTTGCAGTAGAAAAGTCTAGCAGCGCATTTGTTAGGTTGGTAAGGAACCCTTAGGGAGCGTGGTATGAAAATTATTGCAACTATACTATTTACTTTGTCATTTACGGCTGTTTGCCAAGCGCAAACTTGCGTTGGTACCGGCTCCAATACCAGCCGCTATACGATAAACAGTAACGGTACTGTGCTCGATAGCCAAACGGGATTGATGTGGCAGCGCTGCAACTTTGGGCAAAGTTACAACGCAACTGCTCAAAGCTGTGAAGACAATGCTCAGCAACTTACTTGGCAGCAGGCATTGGTGGTTGCCAACGAAGACCAATTTGCAGGGTTTACAGACTGGCAAGTGCCTAACGTTAAAGAACTGGCCAGTATTGTGTATCACGAGTGTGTGACTCCAGCAATAAACATAACGGTATTTCCAACGACCAAAAGTAATAATTATTGGTCGGCAACGACCCAAACGAACCAACCTCAGTTTGCTTGGGTGTATCAGTTTGCTGATGGTAAAAATAATCCAACCATTAAAACTGCGGATGCCTTTGTCAGGTTAGTAAGATACTATCAATAGCCTTTATTAGTGGTATTGATATTGCCCTTGATGCTAACGGGTATGGATCTCTAATATTGCCAGTCAGACACAGCTTGTTACTTTCATCCGTCTAAAATGGCTTTGGGATTGTTTGATCTTTTGGTACTCTCCTGAAGCACCCCTTTCCCGTCTTACATTCTGCACACAGGAGGCCATATGAATCGATTACTCAGCGCGATAGCCTTATCTTGTGCCGTATTGACGTCTTCTGCTCATGCTAACAATAAGTGCGATGTTGAACTTGGGCATGGTCTTATCATCACTGACAACGAAATTCGTATCGTTGATGATGGTCAGACCCGAATTCAAATCAACAATGATAGTCAGCTTTTTATTCTAGGCCGCTGGATTGAGTTAGATCAGGAAGGGGAGAAAGTTGTGCGCGAGTACTCTCTAGGAATACGGGATACAGTTCCTGAGCTGGTTAATCTGGCGACCGATGGCGTCAACCTCGGATTGAGTGCGATTGAGCAAGTAGTTGAGGGGATGTCCGACAAAGAACCTGAAGTGCTCAAAACGCAGTTGCAATACGTTGAACGTGCGCTGATGGATAAGTTTAAGCGTGGAGATGATTTCTTTTTTATCGCACCACAGTCACTTTCTAAAATTGATGATTTCTTTACTAAAGAGATCAGTCAAAAAATTCACTCTGCTGTTCATGGTTCGTTGGGCTCTATTTTAGTCTCTTTGGGGGATGCGTTTAAATCTCGCGAAGGGAATATCGAAGATCGCATTAACGATATGGGACAACGCATGGAGATTATTTCGAAAGAGATAGATAAATCGCTGCAGAAAAAGGCCCATCAATTAGAAGAAAAAGCGGCAGAATATTGCGAGTGCTTAAACACCTTAGATCAAACGGAAGAAAAACTACAGCGCATAGTACCTGAGCTAGTTGCTTACGATCTCGTCCAGATCCGCTCATAATCCATAGCAACTTTTGGCATTGTCTCGGCTGAGTTTATGCCAAGTTGACGATATGCCTATCACGTCTAAATAATCCTGCCATATTTGCCAATAGCTTTTTTGCATAAGAGAAACCGGATAATTCGAACCTAGCATTAGGCTCTCTTCTCCCGCATGTGTGATTAAGTGAGTAAGCCACTCAGAGAGTGTGAGTGGGTTTGCTAACATTTCGTGGCCAGAGCACTTGATCATGACATTATTAAGCGCTCCAATGCGCCTTAATATATCTGTACAAGGACTGTTAGCGTCAATAAAACCAGCATGGTTAAATACGATTTTAAGGTCAGCTTTTTGTTCTGCAAGTTGTAATAAAAGGTCGACTTTTTCGCTTTGTTTAAATTCTAATTGCGCCTCAAAATGTAGTCCATGCTCGGCAAGACAGGTGAGATTTTCGAGCACGAAAGGCGCAGATAAACGTTGGCTGTCACAGCCTTCGGTGATGTCTCTTATCGCCACGAGATGAGGATGTGCTAACTGTGCTATAGCTGCGCTAAATTGCTCAGGAGTCGCGTTAATAGGGGCGTAACCGACGGCTTTAAAAGGAAAGCTGCCAAGTTCCTGAGTTAACCAATGTAATTCGTTGATGGGATTGTGATTATCAAAACCGGCTTCCACATGCACTAAGGCTTCGAGTGTAAACTGTGCATGGTGGGGGAGACTTGTAAGGGTATGGTTCTGCCTTATTTTTTCCAGATTAGGCCAAGCCGGCGGGTTGTGCTTGAGCCAAGAATATTGTCCTAACGCTAAATCGAAAAAGTGTAGGTGGCTATCAATAATTCTCAGACTCATCACGCATTCCTTTTTTACTGTGCGGTATAACCGCCATCAATGTTTTGTAGGCTACCTGTGATAAAACTCGCATCCTCACTTAGCAAGAAAGCGACCAGCGCAGCAACCTCTTGCGGTTGCCCTAATCTACCCAATGGTTGCAACTGGGCTTCTTCTGCAACGATTTCTGCTTTATCAGCGCCGCTGCGCGCACAGTAACTATCAATGGCATGATGGAATAACGGAGTTTCAATTGTGCCAGGGCACACTGCATTCGCGCGAATGTTAAATTTGGCGTAATCCAATGCTGTGGTTTTCGCCATCGAAGCAAGCGCACATTTAGAAAGGTTGTAAGCGAAAGAGTTAGGTTTACCAATAACTGCCTGATCCGAAGACATCAATACGATGCTACCGCTACCTTGTGATTTCATGCTTGGTAATACGGCTTGAATGGCAGCGTAAGCGCCTTTCACATTTAATGCAAAAAGGGCATCAAATGTGGCTTCGTCGGTATCTTCGATTGTAGCACTCAGATGTTTCCCCGCGTTTGAAACGAGCGCATCTATTTTCCCTGTTTCTGCGACTATATCTGCAATTGCTGCTTTTACATCGGCGACTTTACTGACGTCACAATGGCGAAAAATCCCTTGTTCACTGGGCTGAATATCGAGGTTATAAACGGTATATTGTTGCGATAGCAGCTTGTTGACAATGGCGGCGCCAATGCCAAAGCTGCCACCGGTAACGATGGCAACTTGGTTCATCATTAGTGTCCGCAGCCGCCAGCAGCGTGTACGTGACCATGTGAAATTTCTTCTGCAGTTGCTTCGCGTACAGAAAGGATCTCAACATCAAACGTTAGTGTTTTGCCTGCGAATGGGTGGTTTAAGTCGCAATCCGCATTGAAGCGTCCTACTTTTACTACCTTAACCTGATGACGACCTTGGTTTGAATCGACAATAGCAGTCATGCCTGGCTTCCAAACTTTGCTGTCACCAAGACCTTGAAGGTGTTTAATAGGAATGCGCTGTACTAGACCTTCTTGATATTCGCCATAAGCTTGCTCTGGCGTTAAGGTTACCGTAAAGCTATCGCCACCGGTTTTACCTTCAAGTTCACTTTCAAGACCAGGTAGCATGCCTTCAGTACCGTGCAGGTAGTTTAGTGGCTCGCCTTCTTTGCTTGATTCGATTTGGCTGTCACCTTCGTGAAGTGTGTAGTGAAACTCTACCACTGTGTTCTTTGCAATTTGCATAAGTAAACCTTAAATAAATAGTGTTCGGTGACGCCATTTAGCATCCACCTGTAAAGCGTGTAGTTTACGTGAGTGCGCTTCTTGGACGCAAGTCTATCCCTTTAATTTGGGCTCTCACTTTGCTTTGGCTTGCCATGGCGCAGTATTGATTGGAGCGCTTCAATGCTAGAGATTGAGGAGCTAGCTGGTTGAGTCTTATTGCTTTTTGGTGCAGCAGGAGCTGGTAAAAACACCATTAACACTTTGCCAGGTTTTAATAGACTCTGTGCCGTGAGTGAATTCCAATTTAATAAATCTTTTACCGCGACCTTGTAGTGACGGCTGATAGTCCACAATGACTCGCCTTGTTTTATGGTGTGGTGATGTTCCACTTGCGGTATGGGCTTGGCTTTTATTTCTTTAATATAAGGGCTTACGTCATAGTCGATGAGTAAGTCTAACTGCTCATTACTCTCGGAAACTAATAGCTTTTCGCCAACTCGGATCAAATCAGAGCGCTTATTGTTTAGCGCTTTTAGTGCATTTACGCTCATCCCCGCATTTAATGCGATGCGGTAGAGTGTGTCGTTGGCTTTGACAGTGTAGCCTTGGCTGAAGTTTTCCCTGAAAAATGCACTTTTCAACAATGCTTGCTCGGATAATGGTAATAACACTTTGTGCGGACCGTTTGGAGAGCTTCTATGTTTTAAGATCCCTTGATTGAGTGCATATAGTTGACGCTTTTTGATACCGCTGAGTTTAGCCAGTTGATTGACGTCAAATTGCTGTCCAATATCAAGTATCGACGTAGTGGCCTTGTTGGGCAAACTTGGTATCTTAAAACCCTTGGGTGAGGTTTTTAGTAAGTGGCTGAGCGCTAAGAGTTTGGGCACGTAGTCTGCGGTTTCTTTTGGTAATGTTAAGTGCCAAAAGTGGGTCGACTTTCCTGCTTTTCTATTTTTTGCGATGGCCTTTTTGACGCGCCCTTCACCACTATTGTAGGCTGCAAGCGCGTGTAGCCAGTCGCCATCAAAGCGTTCATGCAAATACAGCAAATAATCAAGCGCGGCGTCAGTCGATGCTAACACATCCTGTCGACCGTCATACCATTCGTCTTTCTTGATGCCGAAATGGTAGGCAGTGGCATCCACTAGTTGCCAAACTCCAACAGCATTTTGTTGCGATTTGGCCTTTGGTCTAAAGTCACTTTCGACAAAAGGGAGTAATGCGATTTCAATAGGGAGACCTTTGCGCTCTACCTTTTTTACTACGTGATAAAAGTAGGGGGCGGCGCGCTTATTTACCACATTGAGATAATTAGGCTGTGATAAATACCATTTTATGCGCTTATCAAGCCTTGGGTGAGATGCAGTATTAAAACTGAGCTTTTGGCGTATGTGTTGCCATAAATCATCGTCTCTGAGGGGAGCTTTAACGGTAGTGATTTTGGGTGGTTCTACCTCAACGATAGCAGGAGACGTGACTGGCTTTTCTACGGGCAATTGAGTGAGAGCCGACAAAATGGCTTGCCTGCTCACCTGTGGACTGCTACTGCTTTTACACCCAGAGAGCATGGTTAATAATATTAACCCACTCAGCTGTATTAATACTCTGTTCATCCTTTAACTATACCGAGAGGTTAAGTTTTATTCAAAATTTCTTTGCTGCTGAAAGTGCTGCCACTGCAATAACGCGCGTTGCTGCATGTGTTTATCTGGATATAAAATACTTATCTTTTCAACCACTTGCTGAGTATCTTGTAACGCTAATAAAGCCAAAAATTGTGCTGGAGTGGTCAGCATTTCAGGACGGTAGGGTTTTCCTGTTGCTGGTAATATCCAATCGAGTGCATAGCGATTAAAGTGAATAATCGCTTGTTGCCACTGTGTAGTATGCGGTAAATGCGCAAGTGGGATCTGATCCACGCTATAACCTGCTATCAAGCCTTGATATTTTGGCAGATAAACACTGATGTCATGACCGCTAAAGCCCGTGACTTGAGCAAGCTCAACCACTACACCTCCTAGCTCCACAGTTTTAGGCGCGTTACCAATGGCTTTACTCGATGGCGCTTGTGTGGCGAGCTTGGACCACGTTGCAATTCTACTTTTTGCTAGTGCAAGTTTGGCTTGCCATTTCGGCCGTTCACTCGGTTCTAGAGACGCGATACGATTTTCACTAAGCATGACGCTTTGGTTAAAAAGCTCAAGCTGTGCGTGAAAGGCCCTCGTCAATGCGTTGGCTGATGTTGCCGTTGGACTTAGCCATTGTAAATTTGGATAAGCATGCTTGAGTAGCACTATGCTGGTGTCTTGTTTGATATCGGCATGCAAAGAGATTGCGTAACAAAGCGGAACGGTGAGGCGCTTTTCTAATTCGTGGATCAAGGCTTCTGTGGTGACAAGATCGCCATGTATGGATGCCAACAGTGCACACTGTTTGCCAATAACTAAAGCTTGATTGGGCTGTAAAGCGCTATCTTTTCCTTGGATAAAATAAACCGCGTCATTGACTTTATGGAACTGATTAGCATTGGCGGCGGTACTTTTAAAACTCGCCGCCAATAGAATGATAGCCCAAATTAGAGAGATGCTACGTAAGATAGGGTTGCTCCAGTATGTCGGCATTATTCGCCTGCTGGCAGCACTAACTTGTCGATGAGCGTGGAAACGAACTCTGCGTCTTGCTGTTGCTTTGCTTCCAATGCTTGTAAATCATGACAAAGGTGTAGGGCTGCGAGTAATAACGCATTGTGATCATTGCGAACGGTTGAGCGTTTACGCATTTCTTCTACACGTCGGTCTAAAAGCGCTACGGCGTTATGCAGCGCTTCTTCTTGATCTGGCGCACATGCAAATTGATGTGACTTGCCAAGTAACGTCACTGTTACTTGGTTATTCTGCTCAGACATTAGCTAGCCTGTTGAGTTTGCAACTTATCAAGTAGGCCAGACAAAGATGAACTAAACTCTTTTTGCTTTTCTTCGCTTTCTAGCATTTCAAGCTGTAGGGTTTCATTTTCATCGATGAGTTTTTGATTTTGTTCTTTCAGTGCCGAAACTTCCGTTTTTAACTGGTTATTTTGGCTCAAAAGTTGGTCAATCAACTGGTCGAGTTTTTGGAGATCTTGGTTATTCATTAATGCGCTCATGTGACTGTGATTTGTCATGCAAATGTAAAACAAAGCGGCTAAGGATGCTAGTGTTTACGCGACTTTCTGCTGATTTTTCTCAACTTTTAAGAGATAATGCCGATATTGGAATATTTTGTTCAGAAGTGATTCAGTCTAAAGTTAAAAATTGATGAATCATTGCTTAAATTTAGCTCAGGTTTATTTCACCTGTGTTGTTATTATTTTTATCAAGGCGGGGTTATGCTCAGTTACCGACATTCTTTTCATGCAGGAAACCCTGCCGATGTGATCAAACATTTAGTATTGGCAGAAGCTCTGTCATACATGGCTAAAAAAGATAAGCCATACGATTACGTGGATACGCACTCTGGCGCTGGTTTTTTTGAGCTGGCGAGCAGTGATGCGCAAAAAACTCAGGAGTATCTTCAAGGCATCGCTAAGCTGTGGAGCTATTCAGGATCCGTGTCGGCAATTAGCGACTATGTGGCACTAATCAAGTCTTTTAACGAAGGCGATAAATTAAGCCATTATCCCGGCTCTCCTAAGGTAGCGGAGCACTTCTTACGTCGTCAGGATAACGGCTGGTTTTTTGAGCTACATCCAAAAGATCTTGAGCTGTTAAAGCAAAATACGGCACATAAAAAATCACTGCGCGTCACTGGGAGTGATGGTTTTAAAGGGCTGTTAGGATTGGTGCCTCCAGCTTCACGCAGAGCCTGCGTGCTGATGGATCCTCCATATGAAATCAAATCCGATTATGATGTTGCGGTTAAAAGCATTATAAAAGCGCACAAGAAGTTTGATTCCGGCGTGTATATGATCTGGTACCCCGTTGTTGACCGTGAACGCATTGATGCAATGGAGTCGAGCCTGATTGAATCTGGAGTGCGTAATATCCAAGTGTTTGAACTTGCCACCCGGGCAGATACCCAAGAACGAGGCATGACGGCTTCTGGTATGATGGTGATCAATCCACCTTGGACCTTAAAGAAAACCATGGATCAAGTGTTGCCTGAGCTGGTTTCGTTATTGGCAGAAGATGATGGTGCGTTTTATCGCAGTATTCAATTAGTAGAAGAATAGTAAAAATAAACTGCTAAGCTACCTAGGGCCTGTTTACCTTTCAAGTTTGTTTTTGCAGCAGTTTGATTGGTATTTGTACAAGGCAGAGCCTGCGTAGCATAGTTATTCTATGTGAGTCAGGCGAGAACACAGTAGAAATGCTAATCAAGTGCTGCCCTTTGGGTTCACCTGAGTGCGCTTTGTTCATTGTTGCTCAACTTTTGCCTAGATTACTAGGTGGCAAGTTGAGCGTCGCGACCAAAACACACTCAGGAGAACAAAAATCAAACAGCAAAGATCAACAGGCCCTAGTCGATAAGGTATTGAAGATACTTAGCAGTTTATCTTAGGGCGTATTAGCTTGCGCTAGTTACTTCTTAACAAACTTCGTTAAAATAACGATGTTTTGACCTTCTACACGGCCTTCAATATGCTCTGGGTTTGAAGGCGAAAGACGAATGTTACGTACCGCAGTGCCGCGTTTTGCAACTAGGCTACTACCTTTAACATCCAGGTCTTTAATCAAAGTCACTGTGTCACCAGCGCTCAGTTTCACCCCGTTACTGTCTAGGTGAACAAGGTCGTCATCCTCTGCAAGTGCTTGATCTGCCCATGCTCGAGTCTCATCTTCTAGATACAGCATGTCTAATGCATCTTGAGCCCAACCATTATCTGGCGCGAGGCGTTTAAGCATACGGTAGGCAACAACCTGCACGGCAGGAACTTGGCTCCACATACTATCGTTTAAACAGTGCCAATGATTGGCTTCTAAATCCTGTTGACCTTCAACCTGTGGTTTGCACTGGCTACAAAGATAAACACATTTGTCAGAATGCGCCTCGGCGACTGGTGGTACTTCGTATACTTCGAGACCATCTGTTGAGGTACATAGCTCACATTGATTGTTACTGCGCTCAGCAAGCGCGGCAGCGATAGTCATAATGATTTCCCAAGCTGTAAAAGCGTCATTATACCAAATGCGTCAATTGATGCTCAATTTATGGGAAGAATTTATGCGTATAACTTGATCTATGTCCAGAGCAGAGGTTATCTGCCACCTTTTGCGTGTATAGGTAGTTGGGAAATATACTGCTGTTCTATTTTTTCGATTTCACCTGAGAGTTTGAGTTGTGCGATAGCTTGATTTATCCGCTTAAGTAATCCTTGATGCTTAGCTAACAGGCGTAGCTGCAACATCCCTTCTGAATGTAGTTGGTTGAAGCTAAATGCAATACCAAGTTGTTCTGACCAATATAATGCGGGTAAATCACCAATGATAATATGCTCAATCCGACGTAAGTTTAGGGCTTGCAGTAGCTCTTTTTCGGATGCGAAATCAACCCGCTCGAATAGTTGGTCATCATGGTAGTAGTAGCCTCTCACTGTACCGACTTCGATACCAGATAGGGTTAATACCGGTGGTTGAGACTGACGAGTAACAACGTACTCTTTAATAGGAAGGATAGGATCTGAGTAGATAAATCTATCATCTTGCTTTTGCTGTTCGTTCAACCAATCTGGACTGATGATATCAAAATCAATGTGCTGCTTTTCTAGATAAAAGTTTGTGCGTTTCGCTGGGAGAAGCAGATTTTCGCCTCTGATTTTTGCCTTAACCAAAATGGCTTCTACCATTTCTGGCAGGATCCCGGGCGCATCTTCGCTGTGAGTAAAATAAGGGTAAAAGCTTCCCGAGCCACTTAAACTGTACTTTAAGTAGGGGACTTGTTCTGCCTTAGTCAAACCGGCAAAGGCGAATAACCAGACGATCAAAACTTGCTTCATGCACTCATCTTAGCTTAACTTTTCTTAGACAGGCAAGCCGCTGGCGTTCTGTGAATTAAAAGCTTACTCTTTATAGGGGCTTAGTTTAATAAGTTGGTAACTTTTAGTTATAAGTGTTGTAAAATAGCGAAACTTTTTTATTGCTCGGGGCGTTACCATATTATACGCTCCGAGATACGTGGTTTCCTTTTACCTAATAAAGGATACGAATGTTAATGAGTGGTCCGGTGACTGAAGTACGTAAATCAGCAGTGCAGTATATTGCACGACAGGCCATTTTACGGCCAGATCAAGAAGTCTTTGCCTATGAGTTACTTTACAGAGACTCAGACAACAATGCTTTCCCTGTTGGGGTGAGCGATGGGCAAGCGACTGGGCGAATGTTTTTTAACTCCTTAATGTTTATCGGTGTAGACCGTTTGGCTGCGGGGCAGCTTGCCTTTATCAACCTATCCGACGAATCCTTGCTGCAGGAATTACCTAGCTTATTAGCGCCACAGAAAATTGTGGTGGAAATCGTTGAGCGCTCTAAAAATATTCCTTCACTGGTGAATACAGTGACTAAGTTAACAGAGAGAGGCTATCGATTTGCGCTAGATGACTACGACGGCACGTCAAAGTGGGATCCGTTGTTACCACTCATGGAATTCGTCAAAATTGAGGTTGAGCAGCCAATTATAAAAACCAATATGACGGTAAAAAAGCTCAAGCGTCAGTATCCAGATATTAAGGTTATTGTTGAGCGTATTGAAACAAAAGAAGAGTTCGAGATCATCAAATCCTCTGGAGCTGATTTTTTCCAAGGTTTCTTTTTCGCCAAACCTGAAATGCTCAATCATGGCAACGTGGAACCATCGAAAATGGTGGTCTTTCAGCTGCTACAAGCCACTGCCAGAAAGTCTTTATGCTTCAAAGAAATACAAACTAGAGTAAGCAAAGATCTTAGTTTAACCGCACGATTGCTAAAACTGGCGAACGCGAAAGCTGGTGAAGACAGGTTAGAAATTAAGTCTATCTCTCAGGCCGTTGTGTATTTAGGTGAAGACGCAATTAGGCAGTTTGTTAAAGTACTCGCATTGAGCGAATTGGGTTCAGATAAACCCAGTGAGCTGACGAGAATGGGGTTAACCCGTGCCAAGTTTGTGGAAACATTTTTGATGCCTGGAGGCGAAGAAATGGCAGAAACTGGCTATTTGCTTGGTCTCATGTCTATCCTTGACGTGATCCTTGATGTCGATCTTGCTGTAATTGCAGCAGAATTTTCTCTCGATGATTCGCTCTCTAGTGCGCTACTAAGTTATCAAGGATTGCTTGGTGGAGCGCTACGTTTAGCATTTGAAATTGAGCGCAATGATTGGCGCGAAGCAGAGCTCATTTTACAAGCCATTCGACCGGCAACACCGACCAATTATCTTTATGATATGGCGCTTTCTAGTCGAGCCTACGCCGATGAAATCCTCTCTATTGTTGCAGGTGATGAACAGTAGTTCTCATCTGACAACATGAAACGGTAAGTAATCGGAGTTGCGGATAGTTAGCGCGTTTCTTACAGCTCATTTAAGCGCTAACGACGTTGAATTCCCGTCCAATAGCCAACTATTGGTATTACTTACCCAAAGCTCAGGTTAAATTGAATACCTATGGTTTTTAAATAGTTTTGTTCTTGCTCTAAATCTGCTTGAAATAGCGAGTGTGATTCGAGCCACTCAGTTGCAATGTGAAGTATCAAGGCGTTATCAACGGCTGTAATACTTAATTCGGGAAGTTGGTCTTGTTGGCGTTTTTGGTTCACTAAAACGCTGAGACGAAACACAGCCAAAACACGGTTAAAGTGGGTTAGCTCTTCATCAATTAACTCTGTTAACTCTGGCATTTTTATCTTTTTTCGATAGAAGCGTACAAGTGCACTTAGCCTTAATTGCTGGGCTTGAGTAAAGCCTGGAAGTTGACTGTGCCTGACAATATAAGCACCGTGTTTATGCATGCCGGAAGAGTTAATGGCGAGCCCAACTTCGTGGAGTTTTGCTGCCCAATATAACATTTCGACATCATAAGAGGATAGTTGCCATTGCTCTTTTAGTTGAGTGGTAAAAAGCTTGATGGTTTCACAAATATTGTCGGCGTGTTGCTTATCAATATTATAGTGATCGCTGAACGTGTTAATTGTGCGGGTACGAATATCAAACTCATCGGTTTGATGCATTTCAAACAATAAGCCTTCTCGCAATGCATATTCACTAAGACGCATGCGCTCAAGTCCTAATTGTCTAAACAGTGCTATCAATACAGCAAGGCCGCCAGCAATACTAGTTTTTCGCTCCTCAGGTAGTGCTTTTAAGGAGACGTTGTCTATGTGTCCAGCATCAATAAATAATTGCTTAATTTGCTCCAAAATAGGCAGGGTAATTTCATCGGCTTGAGTGAGTTCGTGAGCCATAGCCGCAATCGCCTTAATAGTACCAGAAGTACCGATAACGGTATTCCAGCCGAGCCTTAAGTAGCTCGCGGTAATACTCTCAATTTGTTGTTCTGCTTTTATTTCGGCTTTTTTGAATCGCTTTGCAGATAGCTTACCATCAGCAAAGTAGGCTTTTTGCATGGTCACGCAGCCCACATTGCGACTACTTAACAGCTTGTGTGTAAGGTGCTGACCAATAACCAACTCTGTGCTGCCTCCACCGATGTCGATAACCAAACGGTTATGACTATCATGTTCATGGTTGGCGACCCCTTGGTAAATAAGACGAGCTTCTTCTTGGCCTGAAATCACATTGATTGGATATGGAAAAACTTGTTTTGCCTTAGCGAGAAAATAATTAAGGTTTTTGCAATTTCGCAGTGTATAGGTTGCCACTACTTGCACCGACTCTTTCGGAAAATCATGTAGTGTCGTCGCAAATTGCGAGAGGGTATCTAATGCTCGGGCGATCGCGTTGTCACTTAAATTGAAATCATCATCAAGGCCCGCGGCCAAGTAAACACGTTGCTTTTCTTTATGGAGGAGTTGAAGGCGACCATCTACTTCTCTTGCTACAACAAGGTGAAAACTGTTTGAACCTAAGTCCACTGCGGCAATAGAAGGGTAGTCGCGCATATATTCTTCCTCAACGGTTATTCTTTCGCTTCATTTAATTGGTGTAACTCCCATTTCTTTAAATGGTCATAAATCGCGATCTGAGAGCGAATTTTTTTACGGTTACCTCGGCGAACGTACAGATTCTTCTGTTCGGCGTCAATAACTCTGGCTTTGGTGCGATCTTTAAACTGCAGTTCAATGATATCGATAATTAGTTTCTTCAAATGCTCTGCATAAATAGGTGTGCCGACTTCAACACGGTGGTCAAGGTTACGGGTCATCCAGTCAGCTGAAGAAATATAGACTTTGGGGTCGCCGTTGTTGTCGAAAATCATCACTCGCGGGTGTTCTAAGAAACGATCGACGATACTAATGATTTTTATATTATCGCTAAACTGTGCAAGGCCCGGTACAAGCGCGCACATACCCCGCACAATGAGGCGAACCTTGACGCCTTTTCGCGATGCTTCGTAAAGCTTGTCAACGAGCTGCTTATCAACTAAGTTGTTGATCTTAATTGTTACTTTTCCTGTTCTCCCTTGCTCTGCATGAGTTATCTCTTCATCGATCAACTCTACAATTCGACTACGTGCATTGATGGGGGAAATCATCAGGTGTTCGAATTTAAACGGCAGGTAACTACTCTCGATAAAGCGAAACACGCTATCGCATTCTTCCGTAATATCGGGGTGTTTGGTAAACAGACTGAAATCAGTATAAATCCGAGCAGTTTTTTCGTGGAAGTTACCCGTACCAATGTGTGCATATTTGACGATTTTGCCTTTTTCTCTACGGTGAACCACACAAAGCTTACTATGGACCTTAAGCGCCGGTATGCCAATCATGACCTTAATACCGTATTCACTCATGAGTTTTGCCCACTCAATATTGTTTTGCTCATCGAAGCGGGCTTTCAATTCAACCATCACGGTGACTTTTTTGCCATTCTTTGCAGCATTGATCAATGAAGCGATCAATCTAGATTGCTTTGCCACGCGATAAATGTTGACCTTTATTTGTGTCACTCTGGGGTCAAATGCCGCTTGGCGGATATATTCCAGCATGTGATTAAAGGTGTGGTAGGGGTAATATAGCAAGATATCTTGAACTGAAATCGCGCGAAAGACGCTGCTATACTTTGAAAAGGCCGCACTTTTAAGCGGCGGCAATGGTTTGTTTTCTAGATAGCCGCGACCAACATTTGGAAAAGAAATAAAATCTCTGAAATTGCGATATCTCCCGCCTGGGATCATGGCATCTTGACCTGTCACCCCTAAACGCTTTTTCATCAACTTGAGCATTTCTTCAGGCATAGATTCTTCGTAGACTAAACGTACAGGCTCGGCATATAAACGCTGTTTGAGGCCTTTAGACATGGTATCTAACACGCCTTCTTCTAGCTCATCATCTAAGTTGTACTCAGCGTCTCGAGTGAGCTTCATCGAATAGGCTTCAATGCGCTCAAATTTGAAGAAACTTTTGAACACATCGGCAATAAAAAATCGAATAACGTCATCGAGCAACACAATCGTTTTATGCCTTCGGGTTTTTTCTGGTGGCAGCTGGACAAAGCGGTTTAGACGATCAGTCGGGACTTCCAAAAAGGCATGATGCTGTTTTTCGCCATTTAACTCCACAAATAGGTGAGTCATAGTGTCGTTGATGTTGTCCGAATAGTCCTTACTTTCGTTAATCATCATTGGTAATAGGTGAGGCAGCACTTGGTCTTTAAAGTAGTTAGCCAACCAATTCTTGTGGAAGTCCGACAGCGCATCAGGTTGCTTAATATGGATATGATGCTCATTTAAATCGATGAGGATCTGGTCATAAATAACACTAAATTTTTTACCTAGTTCCAATACTTTCTTTTGAATGTCGGCGAGTAGCACTTCATCTTCATCGAAATTGGTATCAGGCAAATTATTTAATAAGATACGGCGCTTTACATCCGCAACACGAACTTGGAAAAACTCGTCTAAATTATTGGAAAATATACCAAGAAAGCGGATCCGCTCGATGATCGGGTTGGTTGGGTCTTTGGCTTCTTGTAAAACGCGTTCGTTAAAAGAGAGCCAGCTTAATTCTTTGGCAAAGTACGTGATAGTTTTATGCTCTGGAGATACGGCCTGCATGGTGCTTTCCATAGGTACAGCTTATTTTTACAGCTTAAGCAGGGTGTGTGACATAATTATGACAAACACAACGCGCCTGTCGTGTTTGTCATTCAACCATCATGAGTATAGTGTAGGTTTTAGCTTTCTTCTATGTCCACGATCAAATCACTGGTGATTGACTCGAGTGCATCAATCACGTTTTCTTTGACCGTGCCAGCAGGTAGAGTCACGGTTGCGAAAGCGCTGAAAATAGGCAGTCCCCAGTTTGGAGCACTACGTTGTTTTGAAGTTAGGTGCGTGATGTTTGCGCCTTTGTGGCGAATAACCGTAGCAAGTTCTTGCACAATTCCCGGTCTATCGTTGCCTGTAATGATTAAATTTAATGTGTCCGGCTCTTCTTGCGCTTGCAAGTTTTCGCCTGATTCAACTCTCACGTCTAAACCTGGCAATTTATGCAATGCATCTTGTATTTCTTGCAAATGTTCTTCAGCAACCTCAACCTGCACTATGCCTGCGAATTGTCCAGCAAGGTGGCTTAAATTACTGGTTAACCAATTGCCATGGTTAGAAAGAATAGTGGAAGAGATTTCCTCAACGAGACCCGGTCGGTCCTTACCTATAAGTGTTAATATTAACTGCTTCATATCATGTCTCTTTTTTTGTGGCGCCCGTAGGCGAAAAAACGAATTCGGCGCATGATTTAGACTAGTCTAAAAACTTACTTTGTCCAGTGCCCTTAAGCACTTAATGTAAAGAAATGCAACGAAATTTATGTGTTTACTCTAGGCTAACAATCAGAGCATTTTTTGAGCCGATTAGTTCCATTATTTTTATAATGAATTTGAGGGTAAATGCCAATTGAAGAAAGTTCAATTGTGTCTCAGGTGTAACACAACTGTCATCTTGATGAAATATAATGCCCCCAATTTTTAAACCAAAGGGTATATTGATGACTTCAAATCCGCAAAAGCCATCCTTTAAAACGGATAGAAGCCGTCTCTTTAAAGACAGGTTTGCACAATTTGGCATTACTGCTGGTGGAGTAATGGTATTAGTCGCACTTTTACTTATCTTCTTCTACTTACTATATGTCGTTCAACCGATCTTTGAATCAGCAAAGGTTGAAAAGCGTATAGATATTCAGCTTACACAAGACAAAACATATTTAGGTGTAGGGGTAGAAGAACAAACGGAAATTGCATACTTACTCGGCAGTCAAGGTTCGGTATATTATTACCAGATCAAAGGTGAAAGTGCCGGTAAATTACTAGATACATTGGATGTTGAACTTGACGGTAATGTCACGGCATTTGCAGAAAGTGCGCCTTTCTTGGGGCAATATGCATTTGGTCTGGATAACGGTCAGGTACAACTCGTGAAGCCGATGTTCACGGTAAGCTTTCCGGGAAATCAACGTGTTTTAACCCCTCGCTTAAGTTATCCACTTAATGCGAAGCAACTGATTGTTGATGAACAAGGGCAAGCAATTCGTAAATTCGCCTTTAGTCACTTCGAAGACAAAACCGCTGTTGTTGCACAGACTGCGGATAAACGTGTGATTTTTGCCTCTTTTGTTGCAGAAGAAAACATGTTTACTGGAGAGGTTGAATGGGCGGTTGAGCGTACCGAGCTAGATATTGATGGTCGTGTTGATGAGTTACTTATTTCTCCAGACACATCGCGCACATTTGTTCGCTCAGCAAATCAAGTTTACGTCTTTGATTCTCGCTATGCTTCTGAAGTTGAGTTATTCCAATTGCTTGCTGCAAACGAAGAAAATGCCAACTTGGTCGACATGAATCTGCTAGCTGGCGCCAACTCGTTAATGCTTGCTAACGACAACGGTGAGGTTTCACAGTGGTTTGAAGTCAATACCGATGATGGACGCCAGTTTGCTAAAATCCGCTCTTTTGAAACGCCAAAAAGCAAACAGGTCAAACTGTTTAGTGAATATTATCGTCGTACTTTCTTCACGACCAATGAAAATGGTCAATTAGGTTTATATTACACCACCAGTGAAGCGCACTTATGGCAAGGTAAAATCACAGATAAAGCTGTACAAAAGTTTGCGGTAGCACCACGTGCTAATGCGGCTTTGTTACTCGCCGATGATACGTTAACGGTAGTAGAGCTACACAATGAGCACCCTGAAGTAACTTGGTCTGCTTTGTGGCAAGAAGTATGGTACGAAGGATATCCAGAGCCTGCTTATACTTGGCAGTCAACCTCTGCGAGTGATGACTTTGAATCGAAATTCTCATTAGTGCCTATTTCCTTCGGTACCATTAAAGCGGCGCTTTATGCCATGTTGTTTGCTGTTCCTATTGCATTAGCGTCAGCAATCTACACTGCCTATTTTATGTCGAGTGAATTACGCCGCGTGGTGAAACCAACGGTCGAGATAATGGAAGCACTACCAACGGTTATCTTGGGCTTCTTGGCGGGTCTTTGGCTAGCTCCGTTAATTGAAACGCATCTACCCGCTGTGGTTGCTTTATTGGTGCTATTACCAATTGCGATGATAGCAACGGCATTTGGCTGGACTAAGCTACCTGCAAAAGTGAGACACGTTGTGCCTGAAGGCTGGCATTCAATCCTACTTATCCCTGTTGTGCTTGTCGTAGGCTGGATTTCATTTGCCATGAGCGCTGGAATTGAGTCTTGGCTGTTTGGCGGTAATGTGCGTCAGTATCTAACTAATGAGTTAGGTCTAACATTCGACCAGCGTAACTCACTAGTAGTGGGCATCGCGATGGGCTTTGCGGTTATTCCTACAATCTTCTCTATTGCAGAAGATGCGGTATTTAGTGTACCTAAGCATCTTTCAAATGGCTCATTAGCACTCGGTGCCACACAGTGGCAGACTTTGGTTCGTGTTGTATTACTAACAGCAAGTCCAGGTATCTTCTCTGCGGTAATGATGGGTCTTGGCCGCGCCGTAGGGGAAACGATGATTGTATTGATGGCAACCGGTAACACGCCAATCATGGACTGGAGTATCTTCCAAGGTATGCGTACGCTTGCTGCAAACATTGCGGTGGAAATGCCGGAGTCTGAAGTTGGCAGCTCTCACTATCGCATCCTGTTCCTAGCTGCCTTTGTATTGTTTATTTTTACTTTCGTATTTAACACCGTTGCTGAGTTTGTTCGTCAGCAGCTGCGTGAAAAGTACAGCTCAATGTAATTGGAGTGACATGACATGGTAAAACAGTGGTTTAAGTCAGGTTCTCCGTGGATCTGGATGACAGGTGGCGCGGTCAGTATTAGTTTGATTTCAGTAATTGGACTACTTGCGATGATCGCATGGAAAGGACTGAGCTTCTTTTGGCCGTCTCAAGTTGTTGAGATGCATCTCGACGGTTCAGTTGCCAAGCAAACCGTTATTGGTGAAATATACGATCGCGAGATGGTACCAAAATCTCGCCTTGAAGCGGCTGGATTCGACCTTTCAGGTTACAACAGCGAGCAAATCGAGCGTTTGCTCGTTAAAACGGGTAACCGTGAATATGTAGAACTTGATTTCCGTTGGGTATTATCAACAGATATCAAAAGCCAGTCTACACCAGCGGAATTAGCGGTATTTGAGCGTAGTAAAAATGGTAATTTCTATGGCTATGTTGCCCGCGTTTTAGAAGACGGTAAAGTAGTAACTGATCAGCCGATTGAAAGGCTACATGAGCTTGTTGAACGCGCCGTTGACCTTAATGACGAAGCGCTTGATCTACAAAATAGCGAAATCGGGCACATTAACTATGAGCTTGAACGTCTACGTTTAAAAGAAAAGTCGTATCAACTTGATAATGACCTAACAGAGGAAAAATTAGCAGAGTTAAATGCACGCCGTGCTGAGCTACGTGAAGATTACAAAGTCTTCGAGAAGCGTTTATTTGAGCTAAGGAAGCAGGCTAAGCGTGACCAAGTTGTGGTGCGTGATATGCGTGGTGAAGAAGTGACTTTGCCTCTGTACCAAGTGTTGGACGTTTGGTTTCCAAATGACATGAGCTTTTTTGCCAAAGTAGGTCACTACTTAGTGCAAATCAGCAAGTTTGTGAGTGATGACCCGCGTGAAGCAAACACCGAAGGTGGGGTATTCCCTGCAATCTTTGGTACGGTATTTATGGTTATGCTGATGGCGGTGATCGTGACACCATTCGGTGTTATTGCCGCGATTTATCTCCATGAATATGCAGCAAAGAACGCTGTGACTAAGATGATCCGTATCGCGGTGATCAACCTTGCAGGTGTTCCATCCATTGTATATGGGGTGTTTGGTTTAGGATTCTTCGTTTATATGCTTGGTGGGTCAATTGACGAACTTTTCTACCCTGAGGCTGCGCCAAGTCCTGTATTTGGTACACCAGGTGTGATTTGGTCTGCACTTACACTTGCTATCCTTACTTTGCCTGTGGTTATTGTATCCACGGAAGAAGGCCTGTCTCGGATCCCAAGCTCAGTGCGTCATGGTTCACTTGCGCTTGGTGCCACTCAAGCAGAAACCTTATGGCGGATCATTGTTCCAATGGCAAGCCCTGCAATTATGACGGGTCTTATTCTTGCTGTTGCGCGTGCCGCGGGTGAGGTAGCTCCTCTGATGCTGGTGGGTGTAGTAAAAATGGCACCAACCCTACCGCTAGACGGAAACTTCCCCTATATTCACTTGGATCGTAAGTTTATGCACTTAGGATTCCATATTTATGATGTTGGCTTCCAAAGCCCGAATGTTGAAGCTGCTAGACCTTTGGTTTATGCAACCGCGTTCCTACTGGTTACGGTGATTATTGCACTGAATATCACAGCGATTGGTATTCGTAACCACTTACGTGAAAAATTCAGATCGTTAGAGCATTAATAGTAAAGATTTTTAATAGGTAAAAACATGATTACAGTAGCGCCAGAAGTCAATCAAGCAAACGGCAATAATAAGCTTGATTTAGCAAACTTAAGTCCAGAGCTCACCGCACTAGAGATCAAAAACCTAGATCTTTACTATGGTGATAAACAAGCCCTTAGTAACGTCAATATGTTGATCCCAAAAGGGCAGGTAACCGCATTTATCGGTCCATCAGGTTGTGGTAAGTCAACGTTATTACGTTGTATTAACCGCATGAACGACCTGGTTGATAGCTGTCGTATTGAAGGAGAAATCAACCTTCAAGGACAGAACATTTATGACAAGAGCGTAGATGTTGCGGCACTGCGCCGTAACGTAGGCATGGTATTCCAAAGACCAAACCCTTTCCCTAAATCTATTTATGAGAATGTGGTTTATGGTCTGCGTCTGCAAG
Source organism: Pseudoalteromonas sp. OF7H-1 (assembly GCF_022347825.1). Lineage (NCBI taxonomy): Bacteria > Pseudomonadati > Pseudomonadota > Gammaproteobacteria > Alteromonadales > Pseudoalteromonadaceae > Pseudoalteromonas > Pseudoalteromonas sp. OF7H-1. The sequence goes on from NZ_JAKRFX010000016.1 coordinate 33,111, forward strand.
GTATCAAGGATAAGCGCAAGTTAGATGAAGTGGTTGAAAAGTCACTCCGTGGTGCCGCGCTTTGGGATGAAGTAAAAGACCGACTTCATGACAGTGCATTTGGTTTATCTGGTGGTCAGCAGCAGCGTTTGGTGATTGCTCGCTCTATCGCGATTGAACCAGAAGTGTTGTTACTTGATGAACCAACATCAGCACTCGATCCGATTTCAACATTGGTTATCGAAGAACTCATTAACGACCTGAAAAACAAGTATACTGTAGTTATCGTTACACATAACATGCAACAAGCTGCGCGTGTATCTGATCAAACTGCGTTTATGTATATGGGTGAGTTAATTGAGTATGCAGATACCAATACCTTATTCACCACGCCGTCTAAGAAGAAAACAGAAGACTATATTACAGGTCGTTACGGTTAAGGCGAGCTTGCGAGGAGAATATAATGGAACACAATATTAATAAGCACATTTCTGGCCGCTTTAATGAAGAGCTAGAAAACGTGAGAAATCACGTACTCAGTATGGGTGGACTGGTAGAGCAGCAACTAAACACTGCGCTTGATGCGGTTAACCACAATGATGCTGAAAAAGCGAAAAAGGTCAGTCAGAACGATTACAAAGTCAATGCGATGGAAGTGAATATTGACGAAGAATGTACACGTATCATCGCCAAAAGACAGCCTGCAGCCAGTGACTTACGTTTGGTGGTTGCTATCGCAAAAACGATTGCAGATCTTGAACGTATCGGAGACGAAGCAGAGCGTATTGCTAAAGTTGCCTTGGATTCGTTTACCAAAGATCAGCAAGATCTATTGGTGAATATTGACAATATGGGTCGCCAAGTGTCACAAATGCTACATGACGTGCTTGATGCGTTTGCCCGGATGGACGCGCAAAAGGCCTTTGAAGTGCACAAAGCTGATGCCAAAGTGGACCGTGAATACGAAGCAGTAACACGTCAAATTATGACCTATATGATGGAAGACCCACGCTCGATTCCAAAAATAATGGATTTAATTTGGTCTGTGCGCTCATTAGAACGTATCGGCGATCGTTGTCAAAATATTGCGGAATATGTGATTTATTTCGTAAATGGCAAAGATATTCGTCATACATCTCAAGAAGATATCGCAAAAACCTTGTGATGCTTATCAATTAGTTGCGCGCTTTCGGCGCGCAATTTCATAGTAAGTTCATCTAAACTTGCAATAAAACCGTTCACAACAGCGCTCAATGCTGTAAAATTACACTTTGCACATGCATACAAATATGATTTAAGGGTCAGTTATGCCTAGTAACGCGTTTTTAGGAGTATTTGCTAAATCTCCTATTAAGCCAATTGAAGAGCATATAAAAATAGTCCATCAAGCCAGTGCGGCTTTGATCCCATTTTTTAACCATGTCTTCAAAGGGGAGTGGACAGAAGCGGATGCAATTCGCATTGAAATCCGCAACCTAGAGCGTGAAGCAGATGAACTAAAGCGTGAAGTGCGCTTACATTTGCCTCGTGGTTTATTCATGCCAGTAGAACGGACTGACTTACTGGAACTTATCACCCACCAAGATAAGATAGCCAACAAAGCGAAAGATATCGCAGGTCGCGTTATCGGTCGTGAAATGGTCATCCCTGAATCCATTCAAAAAGACTTTCTTGCTTACGTCACTCGTTGTGTGGACGCAACTAAACAAGCATCAGAAGCGATTAATGAGTTTGATGAACTGCTTGAGACAGGCTTTAGAGGCCGTGAAGTCACTTTAGTTGAAAAAATGCTAGTTGAGCTTGATGCCATCGAGCAAGATACCGACGATATGCAAATTAAAATTCGTCGAGAGTTACGCGCTGTTGAAAGCGAGCTAAACCCAATTGATGCGATGTTCTTATACAAGATCATCGAATGGGTCGGTGGGCTTGCAGATATCGCAGAGCGCGTTGGTTCACGTCTTGAGCTGATGTTAGCTCGTTAATAAAAATCGATCTTTTAAAATAAAGTAAGGTTTCTTATGGATATCATTGCATCCTACGGCACAGTATTGGTTTTAATTGCCGCAGCAGTTGGTTTCTTTATGGCTTATGGTATTGGCGCAAACGATGTTGCGAATGCTATGGGTACTTCGGTAGGTTCAAAAGCACTTACCATCAAACAAGCAATTATCATTGCTATGATCTTCGAATTCGCTGGTGCTTATCTTGCTGGTGGTGAGGTAACATCAACGATCCGAAAAGGGATTATAGATTCTACTCCTTTCATCGATATTCCTGAACTGATGATACTGGGAATGATCTCTGCACTTTTTGCTGCAGGTAGCTGGTTATTGATGGCCTCAATGTTAGGTTGGCCGGTATCTACGACGCACTCAATCATTGGTGCAATCATTGGTTTTGCGCTAGTTGCTGTAGGCAGCGAAGCAATTCAATGGGGTAAAGTTGCAGGCATAGTTGGGAGCTGGATTGTTACCCCGGCCATCTCTGGTTTTATTGCTTATCTTATCTTTATGAGCGCCCAGAAGCTCATATTTGATACCAATAAGCCACTAGAAAATGCCAAACGCTTTGTGCCTATTTACATGGGTCTAGCGGGCTTTGTTATGTCTTTGGTTACGATCAAAAAAGGTCTTAAGCATATTGGTATCAAGCTCGGCACATTCGAAGGTTTTGCGCTTGCTATCGGTATCGCTATTATTATTGCTATTATCGGTAAGATTGCGATTTCTAAGCTGAAAATGGATCCCAATGCAGACAAGCAAATGCAGTTCAATAATGTTGAAAAAGTATTCGCTATCCTTATGGTACTAACAGCATGTTGTATGGCATTCGCACATGGTTCGAATGACGTTGCTAACGCAATTGGTCCATTAGCTGCTGTGGTAAACATTGTTGAAAACGACGGTGAAATTGCTAAGAAAGCGGCCCTAGCTTGGTGGATCTTACCACTAGGTGGTTTAGGTATTGTTGCGGGTCTTGCGATCCTTGGTAAGAAAGTAATCAAGACTATCGGTGAAGGCATCACGCATCTTACTCCTAGCCGTGGTTTCGCAGCTGAACTTGCTGCTGCTTCAACAGTAGTAATCGCATCAGGCACAGGCCTACCAATCTCTACAACTCAAACCTTAGTTGGTGCGGTATTGGGTGTGGGTATGGCACGTGGTATTGCGGCATTAAACATGGGTGTTATTCGTAACATCGTAGTTTCTTGGGTAATTACATTGCCAGTTGGTGCTGCCCTTGCTATTGTTATATTCTATATTTTGAGATTAGTGTTCGGCGTATAAAATAAACCGCACTTTTCAAAAAGACAGACTTTTAGCTTGAAAAGATCTCAACACCTTTGGTGTTGGGGTCTTTTTATTTGTGCTGTTGAAAATTAAGAGTAAAGCTTGTGACGAATTTACCTAGTATCAAACAACTACAATACCTGCTTGCGGTGCATCAGCACCAACATTTTGGTCGTGCAGCGGAAGCATGCTTTATTGGTCAATCGACGCTAAGTAGCGCGATACAAAATCTTGAAGAGACATTAGGATGTCAGCTAATTGAACGCGAAAATCGCAGCCTAATGTTTACCGATATTGGTGAGGAAGTGGTTGAACGAGCGCGGAAAATTATCGACGACACCATGAGCGTTAAAGAGCTGACTAAAAGCTATAAAAATCCATTATCTGGTAAGTTGACGTTAGGGATCATTCCCACCATTGCGAGTTTTATTGCCGCGCCACTTTATCAGGCGTGCAAAAAAGAATTTGCAGCGCTTAATTTGGTACTGGTTGAAGATACCAGTGATAACTTACTGGATAAGTTAGAGCATGGGCATATTGATATGGCCATGTTGGCGCTGCCATATAGAACCGATAAGTTTCATACACAGGTACTTGCAAAAGATCACTTTAGCTTGGTTCGCCATACGGAGTACAGCGTACCAGAGCCGATCGAGGACTTTAACCTGTTACCTGAGCAAAGTGTATTTTTACTCGAAAAAGAGCATTGTATGACGGGGCATGCTCTTAGTGCTTGTCACCTGAACCGTAGCGCGTGCATCAATCCATTCGAGGCGGCAAACCTACATACTTTATTAAGTATGGTGGAATACAAAAATGGCGTAACGTTTTTACCTCAAATGGCTATCAATGCTGGGATTTTGGAAGGTAAGCCTTTAGTGGCTATGCCACCACAAGATCATGCATATCGCGAGATTGGCTTGATCTGGCGTCGTACTACCGGGCGGATCAGAGATTTTAGACTGTTTAGCGACTTTGTTGGTGGCTACATCAGTGGCCAATGTCAGTCGCAATAATAAAGAAGAAGCACCTTAACGGTGCTTTTTTTTCAAAAAATTTTCCCGTCTGAACAACTTTTTTTGCGCCCGCTACGATTAATAGTTAGTGAGTAGATTGGATGAGTGAACTGCGTGTTTTTTAATAGCGAAAAACAATTAATAAAAAGAGCACTGCAAGGTAATCAAGGAGCATGGTCAAAGCTTTGCGCCCAGCATCATAGTCGTGTGTATAACCAATGTTTGAGGCTGGTTGGTAATCCGCAAGACGCGCTAGATATTGCTCAAGATGTATTTTTAAGTATGTATCGAAATCTGCATACCTTTAATGGTGATGCTAAGTTCTCGACTTGGGTATTTAAAATCACCCATGCAAGGATAGTGGATCACATGCGAAAACATAAGTTTGAATCGATTGAAGGTAAAGAACCTGAGACGCCGCAACACGGACCTGACAGCAAAATAGCGCAACAACAAAGTAATGAAGAGATATATATCGCGCTGAAACAACTACCATTTGAGCAGCGCATTGTCGTGGAGCTAAAGTTTTTCCAGCATTACACCTTTGATGAAATTGCGCTGCAGCTTGAGTTATCAAGTAATACGGTGAAGGCTAGGCTATACAGTGCGTTAGGTAAGATGAAAGGGCAACTAGAGGTGCAAAATCATGGCTAAATTAGCACACTTATTTGAGCAGTGGTTAGATGGCAAAGTGCTGTCTGAGGCAGAGTTGGCCGAACTTCAGGCAGATAGTGAATATCGAGCAATGATGAGTGCTGCCACTACTTGGCAACAGCATGCTGCTAGCTTCGAAGAGCAAGCGCCACCCTCACAGCTCACTTTGCAGCACCAAACTCGCGCTTGGCCAGTGGCTGCCGTTGCTGCTTGGCTGGTTGTTGGGCTCGGTGTATCAGGACTTTGGTTACAGAACTTAGGCTTACATCAGCAGTTGAGTGTTCAACAAACGCAACTGGCACAGCATCAAAGCGCTATGCAGGCCATGCTTGCAAAACTTGATGAGACTAAGCCAATAGATCAAGCTACGCTTGCCAAGTTAGCAACGCAAGTGGTTGAACAAAATCGTAAAGAGCGCAGTTTGGCAATGAATAATCTCGTTGATCTGATCCAAGCACAAAGAGCGCAAGATCAAGCCCTACTTAGGCTGCAATTGAATGAATTGGCAGAGCAAGTAGAGCAAACACCGACACAAAATTTAGCACAGTATCGAGGTAAACCATGAAGTTAATTCCACTTTGTTTTGGCGCTGTTGCAGCCATTGCTACAAGCTTTGCTCAGGCCCAAGTTGTTGATGAAGCATTAAAGCGTGAGGTTGCTATTTTTGAGCGGGTACTAATGAGTGCATTACAGCATGACACACAAGATCAAGTTCGTAGTGTTTCTGGCTATTATTTAAAAGATCAGGGAGTTGTGTTTGAACTGGCATTAAAACGTCGGCATCGTCTAGAGTGGATCTCTCATATCGACAATCTCGATGATGTGGCTGCAATAGGGGAGTTTGAACTGCCGGAATTTGATATGGACATCGCGGAGGTCGAGATTTCACAGCCGATAGCTGAAGCTTTTTCTCAAGCTTATTCGGATGCTGCTGAGAAAGTGAGAGCAGGAGCCGAGAAGGTCCGCGAAGCCGTAGAGCAAGAAAGAGAGAATAGAATTCAATTGAGGGAGCTTGAACGCCAAAAAGCGGAGCTGGAGTTTGCGAAAAGGCACGAAAGTGATGATCAAGTAAAAGAATTTACGGAGTCATTGAGAGAAGTTGAGAAGCGCATAGAAAAGCTTTCACTTAAGGATTCGGAATTAAAAGACCTGAAAGATAAGCTGAAAGCGAGCCTTGAGGCTTCGCGGGTCAAACGCGCGAAGGAGAAAGCGGAAAAGCAGCAGGCGCTTGAAAAAATGCTAGTAACCAGCTTAGCCCGAAGTTTATGCGACTATGGTGCGGGTTTAAGAAGTTTGCCTAAAAATGAGCATGTAAGCTTTATTTACAGTGAGCTTAGTAATCCAAACAATAAACAGGTATTTGTTTATCCAAAATCCTTGGTGCAGCAATGTGTTAAGGGTGAGAAAACGGCTAAGGAGCTAGCCGAGACAGTAACTAGCTATCGCTTTTAGTTAATCTAAGCTTGGGGTAAAGTGTTTCTTTGAGGTTAGGGGCGCAAAGTGATAACACAAAAAACAGCATGATTACATGCTGTTTTATTTATAAAGGAACTTACACTAGTAAAGGAACTACACTTGCTTGTATTAAGCCTGCTCTATATTTTTTGCAGTAGTTAAATTTGGTAAAAAGAGTAAGTAAACCCAAACCACTAGATTAAAGTAGGGTAGCAAACCGAGCCCTGTGAACAATTTTACCGGATATCCTTTAGTGTTGGCATAGCGGTAACATTGATACGCGATGAGCAAGTTTGCAAGTAGTAAAAACAGTGATAATGACAGCATAATTTACCCCTTGAAGTCCATAGCAAGATGTAACTCAATCCTTTGAATGTCTATAAAATTAAGGTGTTACCTTAAAATTTGGTGACATTTTAAACTGGTATCTTTAATTATAGTGGACTTTGCAAGAAGTAAAAGTAACCTTTAGTATAAAAATGTTACTACGCTGTTTTTAGAGATAAAATAGTTTTTGCACTGCTCGCTAGTTGTTCAATAGGGAGCGGTCTAGAGATAAAGTAACCCTGTCCATAGTCCACACCTATTTCCTTAAGTTGTTGAAATATTTCTTTGTTTTCGACATATTCGGCAACTGAACACTTATCTAATGAGTGACTAATATCGTTTACAGCTTTGACCAGCGCCAGGTCAATTGGGTCGTTGAGCATGTCTCGAACAAAGGAGCCATCTATCTTAACATGCTGCGCGGGTAGCTGTTTTAGGTAGCTAAAAGTGCTGAAGCCTGTCCCGAAATCATCAATAGCGAAATGGCAGCCAAGATCGTTCAGGTTTTTGATCATCGTCTGGGTTGCGTTAAGATTGTTAATACTGGCAGATTCAGTGATCTCAAAAATAACGCGATTAGCTGAAACTTGATGCTCTTTTAAGCAGGCTTGAATGTGTGGCTGCAGTCGTTCATCTAAAAATGAATGAGCGGATAAGTTAATTGCCACTTGGCTCAGGATCTCATGTTCAGCCAGTGCTTTAATGGCTGTTCTGATCACGCATTGATCCATCAAAAATGTATCATTAAGTAGCTCTAATGCAGGAATAAACTGATTTGGGTATATTGTCTCACCGTTGATCTTTAATCTAAGCAGTGCTTCGTAATAGGCTATTTGTTGTTTTTTGAAATCCCAGATCGGTTGATAGTGGAGTTCTATGCTGTCGTTCTGAAGCGCTTGCCTAACACTATGGCCCCATTCTAAACCGGTTTGCAGTGTCTGGTTTTGTTCATCTTCTTTGTTATAACAATGAACCAAGTTGCGACCGAGATTCTTGGCAATATAAAGGGCTATGTCAGCTTGTTTCAAACACTCACTGGGATCCGCATTTTCATTGGTAATTTGCGTTAATCCGATAGAACAACTGAGAGAGTATGCATTGTCTTCAAAGTGAAATTTATGTTCTTCGATAGCCATGCAAATGCTTTCAGCGCACATATGAGCGTCGAGTAAATTGGTGTGTTTAAGCAGTACAGCAAATTCGTCTCCCCCAATACGGAAAGTGAGATGCTCTTCACCTATTTTGTCGCCAAACAACTCTGATACTTCTTTGAGTACGATATCTCCTTGCTGATGGCCTTTACTGTCATTGATGATCTTAAAGTGATCTAAGTCGATGTAAATTAGCGCGTGTTCTATCTCTTCTGCAGACTTTACTTCATTGCACAGCTGATTTAATTGCTGGTCAAAATAATAGCGGTTGTGTAAGCCGGTAAGCGTATCATGCAGTGCTAAGTGTCTGAGTTGTAGTTCAGCTTGTTTGCGCTCGTGAATGTTATCGAGTGTTGCAGTTATTGCGACCGAACTTGAGGTATTCTTGATAAGTTGCAGGCGGCATTCGACCCACACTAGATGTCCAGCTTTATGGCAGAGCTGCAACTCGACTTGCGCATGTTGCCTTACCCCACTTTGAATTTCTCGAATGACTTTGTTGAAAGTTGTAAGTTCATCTTTGGCAATGTAGTTGCTGAGTTGGGTATTGAGGCTCGACTTAATACCAAAGCCAGAGAGGTATTCCCATGCTGGATTTATAAAGCGGATCGCACCTTCCAAATCCAATTCGACGACTACAGTTCTGAGGTGCAGTAAGATACGTTGGTGTGCAGAAAATAAATCTTTATAGCGACTTTCACTGCGACTGAGTTGCTCAACTTTATTAGCAAACTCAGCATAGCTCACCATAAAGTCTTCTCGTCGCGCCGCATGGTCGCATACCTTGCTTAAAAAGGGCATGTCGTATGGCGCTCGAACAAAGTCGGTAACACCTAACAATAATAGTTGTTCAGCATGGTCGGCATCGCGTTTGTCAATAATGGTTACAATGGCTTGGCTTGGACGATGTTTGAGAATACTTTCGACTAAGCTTTCTGCGGAACCTGACAAGTTAGACGTAGTGTCCATTAAAACAATGGCGTAGTGATCTTGTAGAAATAGTGATAAAGCGCTGGCTGCCGAGCTTACATGTGTGCAAACGAAATTGTGCGATAAGTGCTCACATATTTTTTGCGCACGTTGTTGGTTGGGCTCTAACAACAGCAAGTTGAGGCGGCTGCTTTTATCTAAATGCGTTGACAACACATTGGCCAGAATTTGCGGCAACATGTCTTGACGCTCAAATGGCAGCACGGCATCAATACTGTAGCTACGGGCGGTGGTTTCGGCTATTCGTTCACAATAAGTTGGCGGAATAAGTACAATGGGGGTGTTTTTGGGCGTTGCCAGCAGACCTGAGCGGATCATGCGAGAGAATCGCCAGCCGTCAATTTTGCCAACATCCAAGCCGGTGATCACTAAATCGACAGCTTGCGTCTTCAATAAGCTTAGGGCATCTTGAGAGTCGGACTTGGCAATGATAGTAAAGACATCTAATGCACTAAGAGTTTTAGTCAAGGTTTGACGCTCGTGAGCACTGGCGTTAACAATGAGCAACGTTAGTTGTCTAGACACAATAAAAAAACCTCACCAGATACTGCGACACAATCATTGGGCTTATCTTAAAGTTAGCAAATCGTACTTAACCGCCGCTTGATAATAATCAAACAGTGACGCGAACTTTGCTCGGAAATCATAGCCGATAGCGATAAGTTATTGTTTAAACGTAAAGAATAAAGAACGCACTAAACAAAGGTGCACACCGTACAAAATTTTACATGGTGATTACCGTTTTAGACTCGCTAGGTTAAAGGTATTTACGCAAGGTTACAAGCACTTGATTTCGCCAAAACACCGCACTAGACTTGGCGCACTTTTAGAAATGAGGCCTTTCCATGCGCGTAGCAGACTTTAGTTTTGATCTTCCTGATGAGTTGATTGCCAGACACCCAATGAAGGAACGCTCTAGCAGTCGTCTTCTTACCTTAAATGGCAATAGTGGTGAAATAGAACACAAAGTATTTAGAGATATTTTGGCACTTATTAATCCAGAAGACTTAATCATCTTTAATAACACTAAAGTTATTCCTGCTCGTATGTTTGGTCAAAAAGCCAGTGGTGGAAAACTCGAAGTACTGGTTGAGCGCGTCGTAGATGAGCGAACTGTGCTTGCTCACGTAAGAGCGAGCAAGTCGCCAAAACCTGGTACTAAGATTGAGCTTGAAGGCCAAGCAACCGCAGAGATGGTTCAGCGCCATGGTGAATTATTTGAGTTGAGATTTGAGGGCGAAGAAAACGTATTGGCTATTTTAGATAAAATTGGCCATATGCCTTTGCCTCCTTATATCGACAGACCGGATGACGAAGAAGATAAAGAGCGTTATCAGACGGTGTATGGTGAGAAACCTGGCGCAGTCGCTGCACCTACCGCTGGACTGCACTTTGATGATGAATTGATGGCCACGCTAAAAGACAAAGGTGTTGAGATGGCCTTTGTTACTTTGCATGTGGGCGCAGGTACGTTCCAGCCAGTGCGAGTCGATTCGGTGGAAGAGCATGTTATGCACTCAGAATATATCGAGGTCTCAGCCGAAGTCGTGGAGGCAATCAAAGCGGCAAAAGCCAGAGGAGGACGCGTCATCGCGGTAGGTACTACGTCGGTGCGCTCACTTGAGTCTGCGGCTAAAGCAAACGGCGGTGAAATTGCTCCACTTTACGGCGATACCGATATTTTTATTTATCCGGGCTACCGTTTTAACGTGGTAGATGCAATGGTGACTAACTTTCACTTACCAGAATCAACGCTCATCATGTTAGTGAGTGCGTTTGCAGGGCAACAGCATATTATGAAGGCCTACCAAACCGCAATTGAGCAAAAATACCGCTTCTTTAGTTACGGTGATGCGATGTTCTTGCAAAAGCAAGATAAGTAACTCACGCCATACAACTATTTAAATGCCCAGTGTTGCTGGGCATTTTGCGTTTTATGGCTGTAAAGTTGCAAGCTCAATATGGGCTTTGTGTTTTTTATCCCAATATTATACCAATTAGTCTTAACGCTTGCTCAATTTGAAGGAGTAAATCTGACGCTAACTGCGTTAAAAATTTCTTATTTAGAGCAACTAAATATCAAAATTTTTGCCTTGCCTACAGGACGTAGGTACCTCGGCGTGAGCAGGACGCGGCAGCGGTGTTATCGACAAGATTTTCTCGCCTCAAAATAGAACACTTAATTAAGATAATTGGTATTAGAATTGCGCTAGTAATCTTGGTAGAATCGAAAGATCACTGCCCTAAGCATTGGCTTAGCACGTTTTTTAGTCAAAGTTGGACTGTTTTTCCGACAACGAGGTAACAATGAAATTTGAATTAGATAGCAAACAGGGTAAGGCTCGCCGAGGTCGCTTGATTTTTGACCGTGGTGTGGTAGAAACGCCTGCATTTATGCCTGTTGGTACTTACGGCACAGTAAAAGGCATGACCCCTGATGAGCTCAAAGAAACGGGCGCACATATCTGTTTAGGAAATACCTTTCACTTGATGCTAAGACCTGGCACAGAGATCATCAAACAGCACGGTGATCTGCATGATTTTATGAACTGGGATAAACCGATTCTGACCGATTCAGGCGGCTTCCAAGTATTTAGTCTTGGTGCAATGCGTAAAATTTCGGAAGAAGGTGTGTTGTTCAAGTCACCAGTTAATGGTGAGAAAATCATGTTGTCTCCAGAAAAAGCGATGGAAGTACAGCGCGACTTAGGGTCAGATATCGTGATGATTTTTGACGAATGTACGCCGTATCCAGCGACAGAAAAAGAAGCAAAAGACTCGATGGAGCTAAGCTTACGTTGGGCTAAGCGCTCTAAAGATGCACATGCTGACAATCCTTCTGCACTATTCGGTATTATTCAGGGTGGTATGTACCCAGAGCTTCGTGCCGAGTCGCAAAAGGGTTTAGAAGAAATCGGCTTTGACGGTTATGCACTTGGTGGTTTATCGGTTGGTGAGCCTAAAGAAGACATGATCAATATTCTTGACCAATGTGCCTATAAAATGCCAGAAAACAAACCACGCTATTTAATGGGTGTTGGTAAACCAGAAGATTTGGTTGAAGCTGTGCGTCGTGGTATCGACATGTTTGACTGTGTAATGCCAACGCGTAACGCTCGTAATGGTCACTTATTTGTAACCGGTGGCGTGGTGAAAATCCGTAATGCAGCACACAAAACAGATACCAGTCCACTAGATGCGGAGTGTGATTGCCACACTTGTAAGAATTACTCTCGAGCGTACTTACATCACCTAGATAAGTGTAATGAAATTCTAGGCGCTCGACTCAATACCATCCATAACTTACGTTATTATCAACGTTTGATGGAAGGAATGAGAAATGCCTTATCTGAAGGCACATTTGATGAATTTGTCGAAGACTTTTATGCGCGCCGTGGCATTGCGGTGCCAGAGTTGGCTGACGTTGGTTTGACAGAAAATAATTAATTTATAAACGAGGAAGTGAAATGAGCTTTTTTATCTCAAACGCGCATGCTAGCACTGCTGCGGCAGCACCTGCTGGTGGTGGCATGGAAATGCTAATCATGTTAGGTATTTTTGGTTTGGTATTTTATTTTTTAATTTACCGTCCACAAGCCAAGCGTGTTAAAGAACACAAAGACCTAATGGGTGCATTAGGCAAGGGTGATGAAGTACTAACTCAAGGTGGACTAGTGGGTAAAATCACAAAAGTTGCTGATGACAAAGACTTTGTTGTAATCGCACTAAACGATCAAACTGAAGTGACAGTGCAAAAGTCAGCGGTTTCAGCTGTGTTACCTAAAGGTACAATGAAATCTCTATAAGAATAACAATAAAGGGATAGTCCAGTGTTAAACAAGTATCCAATGTGGAAGTACTTACTTGTTCTCGCTGTGTTAGCTATCGGTATTCTTTATGCCACACCAAACTTGTATGGTCGCGATCCGGCCATACAAGTGTCTGGCACAAAAGGTGCTGATGCGACGCTCAGTGTATTAGATCAAGTTAACGAAACCCTACAAAAGAACAACCTTGCCGTAAAATCTTCTGTGTTAGAAGACGGTCAAATCCTTGTTCGCTTCAAAAATGTTGAAGATCAGCTTAAAGCACAAGATATTTTGCGAAATAGCTTAAGTGATGATTACATTTCAGCAATCAATATGTCTCCGGCACAACCTGAGTGGTTAAAAGACTTAGGTGCAAACCCAATGAAGCTCGGTCTAGATTTAAGTGGTGGTGTTCACTTCACAATGGAAGTGGATATGGTCACGGCGATGGACAATGCACTTGAGCAAATGGAGCAAGATTTCAAGAGCGATTTACGTGATGAGAAATTGCGTTATCGTGCTGTTCGTCGTGTTTCTAATACTGAACGTGTACAAGTAACGATGCGCTCGGAAGAAGATAAAGATGCGGCAATGAGCTTCTTGAGAAAACGTTACCCGGGTAACGACTTTATCAATGATAGCAGCGATAGCCTCGCTTTCTTCTCAAGCCTTAGCGACCTTAAATACAAAGAGCTGCGTGAATACGCTATCAAGCAAAACGAAACTATTATTCGTAATCGTATTAACCAACTGGGTGTTGCTGAACCAAATGTTCAACGTCAAGGTGGTGAGCGCATAATTGTTCAACTTCCAGGTGTTCAGGACACGGCTCGTGCGAAAGAGATCCTCGGTGCTACTGCAACGCTTGAGTTCCGTGAAGTAGACGAAAATGCCGACGTGCGTGCAGCAGCACAAGGTCGCATTCCTCCTGGCACTGAAGTGATCCCACATAAAGATGGCTATCCTGTTGTGCTTAAAAAGCGCGTTATTCTTGAAGGTACGCATATCACAGGTGCGCAATCTGGTATGGATGAATATCAGCGCCCTCAGGTGAATATCAAGCTTGATAGTAAAGGTGGGGCAAAAATGAATGCCTTTACTAAACGTGCTATCGGCAAACGTATGGCGACGGTTTTCATCGAGTACAAACCATCTGGCAAGAAAGATGAAAACGGCAAAGCGTTACCACCAATCAAAGTGGAAGAAGTGATTAACGTTGCTACGATTCAAGCGCGTTTAAATAGCTCTTTCCGTATTACTGGTATTGATAGCCCAGCAGAAGCACATAACTTAAGCTTGCTACTACGTGCAGGTGCACTGGTTGCGCCAATTCAAATCGTTGAAGAACGTACTGTAGGTCCAAGCCTTGGTCAGGAAAATATCGAAGCGGGTATGACTGCGGTTGTCCTTGGTTTTGCTTTTGTTCTTGCCTTTATGTTGCTGTACTACAAAGGTTTCGGTCTGGTAGCAAACTTGGCGCTTGCGGCTAACCTCATCATGATTGTGGGTGTAATGTCGATGATCCCAGGTGCGACGCTGACGCTGCCAGGTATTGCCGGTATCGTATTAACCGTCGGTATGGCCGTTGACGCTAACGTACTTATCTTTGAGCGTATTCGTGAAGAACTAGCGGAAGGCCGCAGTCCACAGCAAGCCGTTCACCATGGTTACGATAGTGCATTTAGTACGATCTTTGATGCCAACATCACCACTTTAATTGCTGCGGTGATCCTATTCTCTGTTGGTACAGGTCCGATTGCAGGCTTCGCGGTAACCTTAGCTATCGGTATCATTACCTCGATGTTTACAGCGATCGTTGGTACGCGTGCAGTTATTAATGCCATCATCGGTGGCAGACGTATCACTAAGCTATCAATCTAGGAGACGGGCATGCAATTATTAAACTTAAAAGGCACTATCCGTTTTATGTCGGCAAGAAAGCTTTCCATGGCTTTCTCGGCATTGTTGATCTTGGCTTCAATCGGCTCGTTTATGGTGAAAGGACTAAACTTTGGTTTGGACTTTACCGGTGGTACGGCTGTTGAAGTTGGATTTTCACAGCCAGCAGACTTAGCGAAGGTACGTAGTGTATTAGCCGAAAATGGTTTTGCCGATGCCTCTGTGCAACTTTTTGGTTCAAGCCAAGAGGTATTAGTGCGACTCGCCCCTCGTGGGGACGACGTGAAAGCTGAGGTATTAGGTAACCAGCTTATTGCAGCACTTAAGCAAGCAGACGAAAGTGTGGTGATGCGCCGCATTGAATTCGTAGGTCCAAGTGTTGGTGAAGATCTCAAAGAGCAGGGTGGCTTGGCGATGCTAACCGCGCTTATCTGTATCTTGATTTATGTTGCTTTTCGTTTTGAATGGCGCTTTGCGGTAGGTGCTGTATTTGCACTTTTCCACGATGTTGTACTGACAATGGGTCTGTTTTCTATCTTAGGTCTGGAATTTGACTTAACGATTTTGGCGGCAATATTGGCGGTAATTGGTTACTCACTTAACGATACTATCGTTGTGTCTGACCGTATTCGTGAAAACTTCCGTAAAGTACGCATTGACGACACCTTAGAGATCATCAACATTTCACTGACACAAACGCTTAATCGTACATTAGTGACCTCAATTACGACTATCCTTGTATTGATAGCGCTATTCGTATGGGGCGGTCAAACCATTCACGGTTTTGCGACGGCTCTGCTGTTCGGTGTATTTATCGGTACCTATTCTTCTGTTTATGTAGCGAGTTCAGTTGCAGTAGCAATGGGCGTTAGCAAAGAAGATTTGATCCCAGTAGAAGTTGAAAAAGAAGGTGCAGACCTAGACGCTATGCCTTAATCACAGAAGTTGTTGTGATAATCGAAAGCGGCTTTTTGGCCGCTTTTTTGTTGTTTGTAAAACGTCATTTTATTGTTTCTAAAAAATGACAGTAGTATATAATGATAATCGTTATCAATAAAGGAGATACTTATGTACAAACTTGTGATGGCGGTTGGCGCATTAACATTAATGACCGCATGTTCTAAGCAACCTGAATTAGAACAACGCACAGAGTCCGCTCCCACGGAAGCAACCTCATCTTTGGCGCAATATAAAGCACAAGCCGAGACTTTACTTGCGGATATTCGTATCGAGAAAGATGCTGCTGCACTTGAAGCACAATCCGCCGATCTAGTGACTCTCTCTAGAACTTTGCTTAATGAGTTTGTGGCCAAGTATCCTCAGTGTCAGACTTATCTAGATGCTTTGGATAAAGCCGCTGATATCATTCCTACTTTACCACTTGAAGAGATCGAAACTGGCTATCATGCAGATGGCAAATTACCCAAGTTTGATGACCCTGTTTGCTACCATGCAAAAGATTTATTAGTGCATCCAGCAACGGTTCAAGCGATTGCGATGAAAGGGTTTAGTGGCGCTGAAGACTATAAGAGCGCAGAGATGGAAATTGTGGAAGTGATTGCACACTTTGATCAGGTAGAACGAGCGCTGAAGTAAGCGGTTGAAAATCATTCAATTGCATATTGGGTACATTTCACCCGATTGACATATATCTGTCATACTCTGTTGCTACCGTGCGCGATTATACTTTTACAGTGAGTTTAATGCTGTGGATCCTTCGCGCACGTTAGTACTTAATACAATAATAAAAGAAAAAGCTGTATTTACTCTGTTTCAGCCTATCTACGATCTTGCGAAACGGCAAATCTTAGGGTTTGAAGCATTAAGTCGTGGCATGTCCGGCTCATTGTTGGAATCTCCAGACAAGCTTTTTGCGATCGCGAGTAAGCAGGAGCGTTTGTCAGAACTCGAGATTATCTGTCGTGAAGCTGCTATTAAGCAGTTCGTCTCACTCAACCTTCCTGGTAAGTTATTTTTAAACGTTAGTCCAAAAGCGTTACTTGATCCGAGCCACCCAAAGGGCGAAACCAGACATCTTACAGAAGTGTATGGGCTCGATCCCAAGCGTGTCGTCATTGAAGTGACTGAGCAAGACAAAGTAGATGACGCGAATCTGCTACTAACTACAATTACCCATTATCGAGAACTTGGGTTTCAAATTGCGATTGATGATTTGGGAGCGGGTTATTCTGGTCTCAGAAAGTGGTCGGAGTTATGCCCTGACTACGTCAAAGTCGACAGATATTTTATCGACCATTGTGACCAAAGTGTGGTGAAACGTGAGTTTTTAAAGTCTATTATCGAGCTTGCTAAAGCCACTAGCACTCAAGTAATTGCCGAGGGAATTGAGCGGATGGAGGAGCTAAAGCTGATAGAGCAGCTCGGTATTGTAAACGCTCAAGGCTTTCTGCTCGCGAAGCCAACTCGAAAGCCACCGACAGAGCTGGCGTTGTTAAAATCCCTTCATTCGGAAGTTCGTTCCAGTGTCAATCAATTTGAGCAGTCGATGGCAATCGGTTGGCTTGCCAAAGAGGCCAATGCTATCCATGAATGTACGCAATGTATCGATGCTCATAGGCTGTTTGAACAAGATCGCAAGCTAACCAGCCTTGCAGTGGTTAATGATGCTAGAGAGCCTGTTGGGCTGCTACACCGAGATCAACTGACTGAGGTCTTTGCGGCACCATATGGCCATGCACTCTTCGATAAGAAATCAGTGATTAAGTTGATGGATAAACAGCCGTTAGTGGTGGATGAGCAGCAAGAGCTTGATACGGTGAGCAAGCAAATAACCGACCATGAATTTGATATTCGACGTCATATCATTATTACTAGAGATGGTCGTTATCTTGGCTTAGCGCCCTTGAGAGACATACTCAAGCACATTACAGAAGAAAAAATTCGTCATGCTCAACATGCCAATCCATTAACCATGTTGCCGGGCAATGTCGCGATAAATGAGGCAATAGAGCAAAGGTTACGTTCACATCATGACTTTTCTCTTGCATATATCGACCTTAATCATTTTAAACAGTTTAATGATTTATATGGATATGCCAGTGGCGATAGCGTGATTAAGCTACTTGCCGAGGTGACAGTTGATGTATGTGTACAGAGCTCAAGTTTTGTTGGGCATATCGGGGGTGACGACTTTATGGTGGTGTTCGATAATAATGATGCAGAAGTGTTGTGTCATGAGATCATCACTCAGTTTGAGCTTAAATCAAAAGCCTTTTTTACTCCCGAGCATGTTAGTGCTGGCGGTTACTGGGCAACAAATCGTGAAGGGCAAAAGCAATTTGTACCTTTACTCACTTTATCGATTGGTTTAGTGAGACCAGATTTACAACACTGTATCAATTCGCACCAAGTTGCAGCTTTAGCAACGGATGCTAAGAAAGAAGCAAAGCGCTATCGTAATAGCTATTTATTTGTATGTAACCGTCGCAAGCCGACAGTATCGACTGTACGATTGGAAAATGCAGGTTGACTATATTTTTAATTACGCAATAGTAATAGCAATCCGTAAGAATACTCTTGATTGTAGTATTGTTTCCCCTAAAAGAGGGTTGTGCGATGAAGTTAAAGTTGAGTGTAATTATCTCTGCTCTGGTGTTTCAAAGCGCTTGTATAGCGGCGCAAAGCCCCGAGTTAATCTATGTCGCGAAAGAAGCGCGAACCTTGTACGATCGCGATCTTTATCTTTACGAATTACTAGAAAAGGCGCTGGCGGCTGCTAAGTACTCAGCTCAAATTGAACACATCAAAATCCACCCTCATCAACAGCGCACGCTAATGGCACTAAGCCGAGGTAAGGTTGATTTACATTGGTCGATGACCAGTCCTGCTCGTGAGCAAATTGCTATTCCTATTAAGGTCCCCTTGTATGATGGACTTATTGGTAAACGTGTGCTGATTGTTCATAAAGATATTTATCCAGCCATAAAAGCAGTTCGGTCACTTAACGAATTAAAGCGTTTTACCGCAGTTCAGGGGCACGATTGGCCTGATACCAAAATTCTAAGCTATAACGGCCTTAAGGTCAGACCGATTTCTGATTATCAAACTATGTTTAATTTGATTGCGGATAAGAAAGCGGATTATTTTCCACGCTCGGTGATTGAGGCAAATTCAGAGTTAATCGCACAAAATAACGAGAACCTCATGATCGTACCTGATTTTCATCTATCGTATTCAACCGCCTTTTACTTCTTTGTAAATAAAGACAAGCAAGCGCTGGCAAAGGCTTTGGAAGAAGGGCTTGCCAAACTTCAAGCGTCTGGCGAGTTACAAACTTTAAAACAAAAGTATGGTTTAGATAAACAGTTTACAAGCGCAACTATAAACTTGGTGAATCCGTATTTTACAGAAGATTAACGCTTTTTGCGTAAGCTTGGCAGCGCATAGTCGTATTCCTCTTTATACGTTAAGGCAGTTAAAACAAGTAGGACGCCACAATTGGAAGCGTAAATAATGTAGCCACTAACGTCAAAACTGTAGAAGAAGATAGTACTGTTTACACCTTTAGCATGTCTTAAATAGTTTTCAACAAGTCCTGCAAAACTCATAAATACCCCTAAAATTGCCAACCAAGGTAAGATGGAATCTGCGAAGGTAAATCTCACTTTTGCCTTAGGAAAAAGCTTTTTAGTTAATTCAACTCGATGCGTTAAAGGGAAGACAACTGATAAATTTATTAAAAAATGTACGCCAAAAATAATGCTATTTTGGAGTAAGCGACTGCTTTCGGTTGAAGATAAGCTAATTAATCCGGATGAAAAAACAATGACTTCGAGAGAAAAAGGAATTGCAACCAGAATAGCTAAAGTGGAAATGTTAATGTCTTTCAGCCGAATCCCCACCACCAAAATTGCAGAGATCGTCATAATGTAAATTAAAAAGAAGTGATACCTAATATCATATAGTACAAAAAGACCTACTCCGATAACAGCGTAAGGAAGAAGTAGATCTCTTATTGAAAAGTTCTTTTTCATTTTGACAATCTAAAACTTAGTCTTTCTTTTGAGACTCTTGGCTTTTTTGTTGTGGAAATTCAGGTTCAAAAATACCGCCACCAGAAACTTTTTTGCATTCTTTCAAATTTAGCTTTTGCATTATCATAGTCCTTATTGAACACACTTGAATACCAAGTGATCAAATTGTATTGGATTTATCTTTTATTGTGATTCTCACAACTTCAGGAGAGCCGTGCCAGACTACTCAACCGACACTCCCGACAGGTACAAACTTAACACCAAATAAACACAAGGTGAATGAAAAATTAAAGAAAATTTTAAAATAATAGTTTAGATATATTTACACTATTCTAATGGTCTGAAAAGTAAAGATAAAATTAATTTTTCACACCTTAAATTTAGCCATCTCAAGCTCTAGATTTCCGGATAATGATTTAATCGTATCGGTTGCTTTATGTGCTTTTTCTGAGACGCTAGCCGTTTGCGAAGCGGTATCAGAAATAATAACGACGCGTTTGGCTGTATCTTCACCTGCATCCAACTGTTCTTTGGCTGCTTGAGCTATTTGATGACTCATTTGCGATATAGATTTTAAAGAATCGGCGACTTGCACAAGCGCTTGGGATGCTTTAGACGACATACTTACTGTCTTTTCACTTGTTGCAATACTCAAGCTTACCGAAGCCTTCGCATCTTGAGTCGCACTTTGCAGTTTAGTGATCATGGTACGGATCTCTTCTGTGCTGGTTTGAGTGCGCTGAGCAAGCTGTCTGACCTCGTCCGCTACGACAGCAAAGCCTCGTCCTTGCTCTCCAGCTCGTGCTGCCTCTATCGCAGCATTGAGAGCCAGTAAATTGGTTTGCTCGGCGATAGATTGGATTACGGTAAGTACATTGGCGATATTAGATACTTCTTCATCTAGCACTTGAATGTTATTACCAGCGCTGTCAATTTGTTGCTCTAATAATGCAATTTCAGTCGCTGCTTGAGCTGTCAGTTTGTCGGCTGCATTACCTTGCTTTTCAGCCTCTTGAACTGAATCTGCAGCTTGCTCTGCATGTTCGACAACGGTTTGTGCTGATGCTGTGAGCTCAGTAATTGCTGAAGCCACCATTTGAGTTTCTGCATTTAAACTACGAGTTAGATTCTCGAGTTCTACTGATCGTACCTCGCTGTCTGATGTTTGGTTTTGTAGCGCCTTGGTTGCTTCTTTTAGTCCCTCAACTACCCCTTTTAATCCGCCTTGCATATAGGCCATAGCTGCGAGAATGCTATAATCTTGACAGTCAGCAGTATTGATTGGCGTAGTCAGGTTTCCTCTTGAAACATGTTTTACGATTTCGAGCACATCATTGATTTCCGCCCCAAGTTTATTGTTGAGTGACAGTCCAAACCGCGCAAGTGCGGTGGTTAATGCAACGGCAACCACTAAAGAAAGTGCAACTAACCAGATTGCGGTGTCCCAATAGCGCTCGTTCACTTCTTTATAACTAATACCAGTGCCGACATACCAGCCAAACCCTGGGGTTTTTTGAACCACTGAGGTCAGGTCGACAACTTCTCCATTTCGTAATGAGGTCCAATTGTAGGTAATGATCCGATCAAATTGGTTACCGACTAAACGCTTTACCATGCTGCCTATGCTTTTGCCGTCAGCATCTTCAAAGTCATTAAAGCTGGTGTTATGTAGTTGGGGGTCATGAGGTGTTGCTACGAAGTCCATTTTATCATTAACAACATACACATACTCAGAGTCATGATATTTATTTTCTCTTAAAACTTGAATTGCCATCTCTTTTGCTTGTTGCTCAGTCAGTTTTCCTTGCTCTGCAAAGCGCTCAAACTGTTTAACAATATTAACGGTGCTTTTCATTAATTGGTTGATACGCGCAATATTATCGCTTTCACTGGCGTGGCGCAGAGCTTGAAGACCTACAAAGGCAACGGCAAGTAATGAAACAAATATTGCGGCGGCAAAGGTAATTATTTTTGCTTTTAATGTGAAACTAGAAAACACAGGATCGCCCCCTAAAAATACTCTCATTACATGATTTAGCATGTTTAGGGGGAGTTTGTAAGTAGGTTAATGCCCTATGCAGGTTATTTTGAGATGATATTTACTCATACTACCTAAGGGCGAAGACTAATTTGCATTAATTATGCTTATTTCTTCATCAGTTAACGGGCGATATTCTCCCTCAGCAAGGGTTGGATCAAGTTCGATCCCTGCAATGTTTTCTCTATGGAGTTCAACTACTTGGTTGCCAACTGCGGCAAGCATGCGCTTTACTTGGTGATATTTTCCTTCGCAAATAGATAAGCGTAGTGCGAATTTATCAATAAGCTCCGCTTTTGCTGGCAGGGTTGCTTGCCTTTCACCATGTAACTCAACGCCTTGCTCAAGCTGTGTTAGCGCTTCTTCAGTGAGTTCATCGCGACTTTCTAGTACATAAGTTTTAAACTTTTGTTTCTTTGGCGAGGTGATTTGATGAGACCAATCACCATCGTTAGTGAGCAGAACCAAACCCGTCGTATCGATGTCCAGTCTACCTGCAACATGAAAATCTTTTAAGTTAGGTTCTTCGATTAAATCGAATACTGTAGGGTGCAATTCATCACTATTTGCACATACATAACCTTGCGGTTTGTTTAGCATATAGTAGCGTAAACCCAAATACTCTAGGCGATTGCCATCGAAAGTAATGTGGTCTGCTGGGGTGACTTGGATATCGCCTTTTTTGACGACATTGCCATTGACGGTAACTAGACCTTTTTTAATATTAATTTTGACCTTGCTGCGCGGCATCTCTGCAACGTGGCTCAAAAATTTCTCCAATCTACATGGAAATTTCATATCTAAATAACTCGAATAATAAATTAGTTTTTGCGGTAAATATCGGATAATAAATCATAGCAATGGACACTGAGAGCAAAATGCTCCCCGACCTTTGCGAGCAAAAGCTTTAGAGCACCTTCCGTGAGCATTTGTTTTTGCTCTAATGTTCTACCAGCCATCATATGGATCTGCAGGTGAATAAATCCTTGTTTGCCATCACCTAACTGAAAATGCTCAAAAGCAACTGCACGGGTTTTGACGGAAGTTGGATCAAACAAGCCACTTGCACAGGCAAATTGCTGCACCTGTGATACTAATGCCTCGGTTTCAATTGGCAAATTAGCTGAGTGTTCGAGAATAAAGTGTGGCATGTGAAACTCCATGTTTTTGCATTAGGCTCAGAGTTTATGCTATTTATCAGGGGTTATTCCAGAAAAGAGTGAATTATTAGCATGCTGTCCTTATTTAAAGTCTCACCTTTGCTTAGCGATGAAGAAACTCAATGGTTAATTGATACCTTTGTCTGGGCATTTGAGCATTTTGATGGCGAGTACTTTTTAAATGAAACGCAGATCATTACTCCGACTCCCAGTTGTTTTCCTGAGCCGGTATCCAGTATTGAAGAGATGGCGGCAGTGGTTTTCTCCCGAGTAAAGTCCTATGCGGGATTACAACAGTGGCCAATCACTTTGGTTGCGCCTGAACGCATGCTCGCGTCGATCAGCATGACTAAGTTAAACATTGCAGGGCGTTGGCGCGGTGAGCAAGCGGTCATCGCTGAACCGGCTGCGCCTATTTTGATTTCTTATAATCCCAATCAAATAAATCAACCTCAAGATCTGATCGCCAGTTATGCAGGTGTCATGGCAAAAGTTTTAATTTTACAGCGTGGCGTGTTACCTCCAGGTGGGGAAGCGCAATTAGACGCGGCTTGTGATGTGCTGGCGAGCTTTTTTGGCTTTGGGGTCATGGTGTCTAATACTGTATATCACTTTAGGGGAGGATGTGGTTCTTGCTACAACCAATATGCCAACCGAAAAGCTGCACTGACGGAGCAGCAGAGTGTTTTTGTGCATGCCCTAGTATGCCATTTTAAAGGGGTGAAAGATGGTCATAAGCATCTTAAGTCACACCTTGTGAGTCAGTATAAAAAGGCGAAAAAGCAAATTAATACCTTAATGGATAACTCAGAGCGAGGTGATTTACTGGCCTTACAGGAGCATGCACATGCTCGTTTATCTTGATGAGTTTATCTTAATTGCGCTGGCACATTTTTTTGCTGTTGCAAGTCCCGGTCCTGATTTTGCGATAGTGCTTAAACAAAGTGTACAGCAGGGTAGAGCAAACGCCCTTTGGACAAGTTTTGGGGTTGGCCTTGGTATTTTAGTACATGTCAGTTATTGCTTATTGGGGGTTGCGTTACTGCTATCTCAATCTGAAACCTTGTTCACAGCAGTAAAATACATAGCCGCGCTTTACCTCGCTTACCTTGGTGTTCAAGCGTTGCGGTATGCAAAACCCAATTCAGAGCAAGAAAATATCACTGAACACGCTGTTACTGAGTCAAATTGGACTGCGTTAAAACGAGGTTTTTTAGTCAACGCCTTAAATCCTAAAGCAACGTTGTTTTTCTTATCGCTTTTTACCTTAGTGATTGAGCCAACCACACCAAGCAGTGTGCAGTTGTTTTACGGTGTTTATATGGCGTTGGCTACCTGGGCTTGGTTTTCATTTTTATCTTTAGTTTTATCAAAAACAACGGTAAGGCAATTTTTTCGTCGTGCAGGACATTGGTTTGATCGCGGGATCGGTGTGATCATGTTACTGCTTGCAGTAAGATTGGTGATCTAATGTGTGACAAAAACATTATTAACTTTAGTTTTGGTTCAAATATGTCGACCGCACGTCTGCTTGCTCGCTTACCACAAGCGAAGCTACTTGGAGTGGGGAAATTGCATGGCTATCGGCTGACTTTTGATATGTTGAGCACCGATGGTTCAGCCAAGTGCAGTATTACGCCGAGCACTAAAGCAAATAGCCATGTTTATGGCGTTTTGTATGCGTTGGATGAGCAAGAAAAGGCGCGTTTGGACGACATTGAAGGGGAGCGCTACAGCTGTCATTGTTTGCCTGTTGAAAGGCAAGATGGCGGTATGGTGGACGCTTGGTGCTATATTGCTAACACCTTTGTGGAACATCAATTACCTTTCGATTGGTACGTACATCATGTGTTGGCCGGGGCAAAGGAGCATCAGTTTCCGACTAGCTATTTACAGGCAATTTCGGCGCAATCACACGTTACAGATAATAATAGTGACAGACAACAACAAGAATTAGCCATCTATCAATGTGATATTACGAAGTTAAATCTCAAAGCTTGACTGGTAACATCATGATTAGTTGTGGCAAAAAACCAAGGAAAAATAATGAAAATAAAACAATGGCTATTAACCTCAGGCCTAGTTGCTGCAAGTTTTCTTAGTGCGCAGGCAAGCGCGGCAGTAAACCAACAGGATGTTGAAGCTGCGGTAAAAAGTGCAATGGCAAAGTTTAATATTCCAGGTTTGGCAATTGGTATCGTAGAAGATGGTAAGGTTGTGATGACCAAGGGCTTCGGAGTGACGCATTTAAATAAGCCAGCCAAGGTCAATGCGGATACCTTGTTTGGTATTGCATCTAACACCAAAGCATTTACGGCAGCAGCACTGGCGATGTTGATAGATCAAGGCAAACTGAGTTGGGATGACAAAGTCACCAAACACATTCCAGAATTTAAGCTTTACGATAGTTATGTAACTCAAGAGATGACGATCCGCGATTTATTAAGTCATCGAAGTGGGTTGGGTCTTGGGGCGGGTGACCTTATGATCTGGCCTGATACTGATAAAACCATGACTGAATTGCTGGCAGGTATTTCACATCTCAAACCGGATTCAAGTTTCCGCAGCCATTACGCTTATAACAATTTGATGTTTGTTGTTGCAGGAGAAGTCGTAAGCCGAGTCAGTGGCAAAGATTGGCGCGATTTTGTTGAGCAGGAAATGTTTACCAAGCTAGATATGGATGACTCAAAGGCTGGATTCTCTCGGATCCCGGCTAACAATAGTAATTGGGCGACTGGCCATATTCCGATGGATGGCAAACTTACGCCGTTCTTTGTTAATTACCTAGAAGATTTCCGTGGTGCTGGCGCCATTGCGTCTAATGTGGATGACATGACCAAGTGGTTACAAACTCAGCTTGAAGGTGGTCGCTTACCTTCTGGTGAGCAGCTATTTAACCAAGAGCAACAAGTACAAATGTGGCACCCACATATTACGCGTATTCCCGCAGCAAAAGCCGCAGAAGTATACCACCAGCAGTTTAGAGGGTACGGCCTTGGCTGGGCGGTAGAAGACTACTTTGGTTATAAAAAGGTAGGTCACGGCGGTGGGATTTTAGGTATGGTGTCGCAAGTGGCGATGATCCCAGAGAAAAAATTGGGTGTGGTGGTCTTATCAAACCAACAAAAATACCCCGCACTTTCCGCGATTATCAATGAAGTGTTTGAAGATGCGCTTGGCCTAGAAGATAAAGACTGGGTGCAGATCATCGCCGATGATTACTTTAAGGCGCAACAAGAAAAATATGCCAAAGCTGGGATAATCGAAGTTGCAAAACCACAGCCTGCTTTACCATTAAACAACTACACGGGAACACTAAATAGCGCTTGGTATGGCGATGTGGTAGTGGAAAAGCTCGGTAAGGAACTGCGCATTGATTTTACGCATACGAAGCGCTTAAAAGGGAAACTTGAGCACCTAACCGGTAACACCTTTGTAGTACGTTGGGATGAGCCATTACTTGAAGCAGATGCTTACATCAATTTTGTGATGGATAAATCTCAACGGGTTGAGTCTGCTGCAATGGAATTTGTTAATCCGGAAATAACCGACTTTAGTTTCGATTTTCATAACTTGGATTTAAAGGCGAAAGAAATCCAGCATTAAGATATACCAAAGTATCAAAGCCACAATTATGTGGCTTTGATATAGTGAAAGGATAGCTATTTAAATCAACCACGTCGCAAACTAACATAGGATGTATATTCGTTATGCGTACTGCAATTATTACTCATCCATATTGCCGCAAGCATAAAATGACCGAGGAACATCCTGAGTGTCCTGCGAGGTTAGATGCGATATCAGACCGGTTGCTAGCGTCTGGACTTGATATCGCCATTGAACACAAAACGGCGCTGAAAGCCGATACCTCACACTATGCATTGGTTCATGATCAAGCCATGATCAAAGAAGTAATGGAGAAAATCCCTAATGAAGGGTTAACCGAGTTAGACGGCGACACTTGGCTTTGTCCTGATTCTATGAAAGCGATTGAACGCGCTGTCGGCGCAGGAATACTCGCGGTGGACGAAGTCGTTGCTGGTAAACTTGATGCTGCATTTTGTTCTGTTAGACCTCCTGGGCACCACGCCAATCAAAGTACTTCATCGGGGTTTTGTGTCTTTAATAATGTTGCCATTGCTGCCGCTTATGCCAAGACGAAGGGCGTAGAGCGGGTTGCTATATTGGACATCGATGTACATCATGGTAATGGCACACAAGATATTTTCAAAGACGATCATAGCGTGTTACTTTGCTCTTTGTTTCAACACCCTTTTTATCCAAATACTGCAATTGAGAATCATCAAACACTTATCAATTCTCCTTTGAGTGCGGGAGCGGATGGTACAGACTTAAAAGCCTTGGTGGAGCAGCAATGGTTGCCTAAGCTGCAATCATTTAAACCTCAGCTCATTTTTATCAGCGCAGGGTTTGATGGTCATTTAGAAGATGATATGGGCGGGCTCAAGTTTGTTGAACAAGATTACCAGTGGTTTACTGAGCAAGTGGTTGAGTTTGCAAACTCATCGGACTGTTTGGGGATTATTTCCTACTTAGAAGGGGGCTATGATCTTTCTTCTTTAGGCCGCAGCGCCGTGACACATATCAAAGCGCTGGTTGAAGCCGGTTAGCTTAGACTTAATAAATCAAAAGCCTGCTGAGTAGTGCTCAGTTGGATTTTGCTCACGCAACACTGGCCTTCGTCAACGAGATATTGTTGCACTAATTCGGTTAAATATTTCAAATCAATACACTGCACGGGCGCACCGTGTACGTTGCTGCAGCAATCGTTTGGGTATACTAGAATTAACCGTTTGAGTGACGCAACATCGAGCAGATGCGTTGCATCTCTAAGTGCTTTTTCATCTTCGATAAACTCTATACTTTGCTCTAATACCAGCAATAAAGGATAGGTTTTTATCGCCATAATTTGTTCTTGGTCAAGTTATCAAAAGTGTCGCCCAGTATACTTCAAATTGGAATAATATTGCGAGAGTGTGCTTATGGTTGGTGATTCACGTCAGTTACAGATCAAAGAAGTATTTACCAATAGCTTGTTATGTTGCGATGAGCAAACCAGTCTATATGATGCGGTTGCGCAAATGCGAGCGAGCAGAGTGAGCTCGATCTTTATTACCCGTGCCGATGACATTATTGGTATCTGGACTGAGTCGGATTGCGTTAAGCTCAACTTTAACGATCCTGACTTTGCCCAGGTGCCGATCCGAGAAGTGATGACTACACCGGTGCAAAAAATTCAAATTGATAAAACCTTGAGTGAGGCGACGGTCAAGTTCCACCAACTAGGGATCCGTCACTTACTCGTGGTGGACTCGGATAATCTGCCTTGTGGTGTGGTCTCTTTATCCGATATTGTGCGCAGCCAAGGGCTCGACCATTATTTGCATTTTAGACCAATTGAGCAGCACTTTGACTCGAGCATTGTGATTTTAGACAGTGAAGACTGCGTCTCTGATGTTATCAATAATATGCGTGAGCTTAAGCTTACCGCTGTGCTGGTGTATAACCGTGAATTAAATGAGTATGGCATTATTACTCAGCGTGATATTGCGTATATTATTCTCAACCCAGATTGGCGTCAGCCTTGCTGGCAATTAGCCAGTTATCCGATGCTCTCCATGACGCCAAAAGACAGCCTATTCGATGCTTATCGGCTGATGACGGTAAACTCCATTCGTCATTTGGTGGTGACGTCCCCAGATTCGCAACAAGTGATAGGGCTATTAGCGCTCAAAAATGTCCTGACTGAAATTGAAACTGCGTATTGTAGCGAGCTGGAAAAAGTCCTAGTACAACGTGATATTGCACTGCAAAAATCGGAGAAGAACCTTTATCTAGCTAACCGCATCATTGATGCTTCTCTCGATGGCATTATGATCACCAAAAGTTCAGGTGAAATAATCCAGATCAACCCAGCGTTTAGTGCGCTTACCGGCTACAAAGATTACGAAGTACTAGGGAAAAACCCAAGCATATTGAGCTCTGGGCTACATGATGAATGCTATTATCAGAGCATGTGGCAAACGCTCAGAGAAACAGGTGTGTGGCAGGGCGAGATCTGCAATCGTAAAAAGAGCGGTGAGATATATGTTGAATGGCTTACGATTATTGAGATCAGAGAGCCGTACAGTGACGACATGCTTTACGCAGCCATTTTTAGCGACATTACGGAGCGTAAAAATGCTGAAGAAAAAATTGCTCGCTTAGCCTATTTTGATGAATTGACTGGGTTGCCTAATCGCCGCTTATTTTACGACAGACTCTCTATGGCATTGGCATCAGCGCACCGCTACAAGCAAAAACTCAGTGTGATGTTTATAGATTTAGACCGCTTTAAGGAAGTGAATGACTCTCTTGGCCACAGCGCCGGAGATGAGTTATTGGTACAGGTTAGCGAGCGGATAAAGTCTATTCTAAACGAAGGTGACACCTTAGCGCGACTTGGTGGCGATGAATTTGTTGTACTACTGAGCGAAGTGAATGGCATGTCGGAGGTCATTGAGTTTGCTGACCAAATGTTGATGGCACTATCGAGCCCCTTTCAACTTGGTGATATGCAGGTGGCTGCAACAGCTTCGATGGGGGCTGCTATTTATCCCGAAGATGGTCATGACACGGAAACATTGCTTAAACACGCCGATGTTGCTATGTATCGCTCCAAAGAAGTAGGGCGCAACTCCTTTCAGTTATTCGAAGCTTCGATGAATGCACGCTCATTTGAGCGTTTATCCATGCTAAGCCGTTTTCAGAATGCCTTAGAAAATGATGAGTTTGAACTGCATTTTCAACCCTTGCAGTGCTTAACCAGCAGTCGTATTTCCAGTGTTGAGTGTTTGCTGCGCTGGCGCGACCCAAACCTTGGGATGATCTCACCGGCTCAATTTATTCCACTTGCTGAGGAACTTGGGCTTATTATTCGCTTAGATCAGTGGGTAATAGATAAAGCCTGCCAGCACTTGGCTAAATGGCAACGCGCAGGTGTTGAGATTAGGCGCTTGGCGATTAATATCTCGGCGTCACATGTCACTCAAGGCGATCTTTATCAATGTGTTGCGCAGGCATTAAAGAAGCACAACGTCGACGGCAAGTATCTTGAGCTTGAGCTTACCGAAAATAGCTTTATCGGTAATCTGCTTGAGGCTAAGTATACCTTGAAAAAGCTCAAGGAGCTGGGTGTGAAACTGGCGATTGATGACTTTGGTACTGGGTATTCTGCGCTCAGTTACTTGGCTAAACTGCCCATCGACATCCTAAAAATAGATGCTAGTTTTATTGCTAAGGTGCCCGATGAATATGGCAACAGCGAAATTGTTTCGGCAATTGTGGCGATGGCTAAGGCGCTCAACCTACAAGTTGTAGCTGAGGGCGTAGAAAAGCCTGTACAGAAACGTTACCTGCGCAAGCTTGGTTGTCATACAATCCAAGGTTACGTCTTCTGTAAGCCACTTACAGAAGACGATTGGCATGCATTTTATTCGTCAGAGAAGGTAATTTCGTAAGAAGTAAACTTACGAATATTGATCACGCCATTATCAAAAATAAGATATTGGCCTTTGATCCCTTCAAGCACGCCTGATACTACAGGGTCTTTATCAAAGTTAAACGAGCTGATTTTACTCGGGTGCTGCTCTACAGGGAAAGTGAGATCAACCACTTCTTCGTCCAGCACTTCAATGGCGGTTGCACCAAAGAGTTCAGCAAGTTCATCGAGCTTTGCTTGGATCTCGGGAATAAGCTTAGCGGCTTCTGCTTTGAGGTCTATTTCAGGATTGATGCCTTTGAGCATATTGCGCCAGTTAGTCTTATCGGCAATAAACTGAGCCAGTGCCACTTCCACTAATCCTGACTGGTGACGGGTCTGCACCTTAAAAATCGGCAGAGCTTGCGTTGCGCCTTGATCTACCCAACGCGTTGGGATCTGCGTATGACGAGTGATCCCAACTTTAAGACCTGAGGTATTGGCCAAGTACACATAGTGCGGGATCATACAGTTCTCTTCGCCCCATTGGGGTTCACGACAGGTGCCTTGATCATAGTGGCAGGTCTCTGGCTTCATAATGCACATGTCGCAGCTCGCGAGCTTTTTCATACACACGAAACAGTGGCCTTGCGAATAGCTCTTTTTGGTTTTTTTACCACAGCTACTGCAAAATATATTGCCGGTGAAGGTAAGGGTAACTGGTTTACCAAAGTAATCGTTGAGCGATACTAAGTTATCACCCACGGGTAATTGATATTGAATAGGTTCAACAAGCGCTGACTTTAACTTGCTGAGTGTACCTTGTACTTGCATCTTTGCCCCTAAAAATGCTCATAAAAGGGTAGGATACCATTACAAACCTAGAAACGCAGTGTGTAAAAATGAAAAAGGCCGGCGCCGGGCTGGCCTTGCAAAGCTTAATGTGAATTAGCTTTCGCGTGCGATTGCACGATATGCGATATCTGTGCGGTACTCTACACCATCCCAGTGAATGTCTTTCACTAGAGAGTAGGCGCGTTTTTGCGCTTCGGTTACCGTGTGGCCAAGGGCCGTTGCACATAATACTCGACCACCAGCGGTGACTACATGCTCGCCATCTTGTTTAGTACCAGCATGGAACACTTTTTCACCTTCAGGATAGTTCACCTGAAGACCTGAGATAGCGTCACCCTTAGGATAGTTGCCTGGGTAGCCACTAGCTGCAAGTACAACACCAACGGCAGCTCGTGGATCGAATTCAATCGATGTTTGATCAAGCTCTTCACGGTTTGCCGCTTCAATCAGCTCAACTAAATCAGACTGAAGGCGTAACATGATAGGTTGTGTTTCTGGGTCACCAAAGCGGCAGTTATACTCGATAACTTTTGGTGTGCCGTCCGCAGTGATCATCAAACCAGCGTATAGGAAACCTGTATAAGGGTGACCTTCTTTCGCCATACCTTCAACCGTTGGATTGATCACTTCGGCCATGATGCGGTCATGAATATCTGGCGTGACTACAGGAGCTGGAGAGTATGCACCCATACCACCTGTATTTGGGCCTTTATCACCATCGTATGCACGTTTGTGATCTTGGCTGGTGGCAAAAGGAAGTACATTTTTGCCGTCAACCATGACGATAAAAGAGGCTTCTTCACCTTCTAAAAATTCTTCAATAACCACGCGGCTGCCCGCTTCGCCAAAAGCATTCCCCGCAAGCATATCGCGGATAGCTTCTTCCGCTTCCGCTTCGGTCATTGCCACGATAACCCCTTTACCAGCAGCAAGACCATCAGCCTTAACGACGATAGGTGCTCCTTGTGCTTTCAAGTAGGCAAGCGCAGGCTCAATCTCTTCAAACGTTTGATAAGCCGCTGTTGGAATATCGTGACGTGCTAAAAAGTCTTTAGTAAACGACTTTGAACCTTCCAACTGCGCAGCCGCTTGAGTAGGTCCAAAAATAGCTAAGCCTTCTTCACGGAAACGGTCAACTACACCGATAACCAGTGGCGCTTCAGGGCCAACAATGGTTAATTGCACATTGTTTTCTTTAGCAAAGACGACCAAGGCATCGATATCTTCAACGCCGATAGCTACGTTTTCAAGTTTAGGCTCAAGCGCAGTACCTGCGTTACCAGGTGCTACAAAAACCGTTTTTACAGATGGGTTTTGTGCGGCTTTGAACGCAAGCGCATGCTCACGTCCACCGCTGCCAATGACTAGTACATTCATGGCGAAATTTTCCTATTAAAGCTTTTTGAATTTTAAGGTCATGCGGTCGCTTTCCCCAATCGCTTTATATTGCGCTGCTTTTTCATCACCTAGCGCTAAGCGAGGTGGCAGAGTCCAGACGCCTTTTGGATGATTGGCGCTGTCTAGCGGGTTGGCGTTAATGTCGCTGCTTGCAACTAATTCAAACCCAGCTTGCTTGGCGATATCAACAACATAACTTTGCTTCATATAACCTGACGACTTTTGATCCTCAAGTTGGCGGTGCTCAGGCAGACGGTGTTCAACCACACCTAAAATGCCACCAGGTTTCAGTGCCTTATTAAACGCGTTGAACGCGCTAAGTACACCTTCATCCCCTTTACCCATGTACCAGTTATGTACGTTACGGAAGGTAAGTACCACGTCAGCACTGCCTTGTGGCGCAATATTACTGTGCGTCACTGGTGCAAATTCCGTGATCTTTACTTCACTATAGTCTGGGTTGGTTGCTACTTTTTCTTTGTAGCCTTTTAATGAGCGTTGATAGTAGCCAACATCTGAATCAGCAGGGAAGTGCGCTGCATAATAGGTGCCTTGACCCTTAACCAGCGGCGCTAAAATCTCGCTATACCAACCACCACCAGGTGCAATTTCTACCACGGTCATTGATGGCTCAATGCCAAAAAAAGCAAGCGTTTCACTTGGGTGGCGATATTGGTCTCGGGCTCTATTTTTTTCGGCTCGATTGTCGCTAGCAACGGCTTTTGCAATCGCGCTTGGTACTGCTTGGCTGGAGTTGGACTCTGTCGCGTTACAGCCTACTAAAGTAGTAAATACTGCAGCAGCGATAAGAGATTTCATACCTAGATTCATCGTTAGCTTCCTTCATTCTGTTATGATTATGCTGTAGCCAGAATACTGGAAATTAGCTGAAACAAAAAGCGCGAAACTCATAAGTTTCGCGCTTTATTGATTAATGGCGGAAGTGGCGCATGCCGGTAAACACCATTGCCATTCCCGCTTCATCAGCGGCGGCAATCACCTCTTCATCACGCATTGAACCACCCGGTTGGATAACCGCAGTGATACCCGCAGCTGCAGCGGCGTCAATACCATCACGGAATGGGAAGAACGCATCAGAAGCCATCACAGAACCTGGAACTTCTAGGTTCTCGTCTGCGGCTTTGATCCCTGCGATTTTTGCAGAGTATACGCGGCTCATTTGGCCTGCGCCCACACCAATAGTCATACCATCACGGGCGTAAACAATCGCGTTGGACTTAACAAATTTAGCGACTTTCCAGCAGAACAGTAGATCTTTTAGTTCTTGCTCTGTAGGTTGACGTTTTGAAACCACCTTAAGGTCGTCCAAACCAACCATACCTTGGTCACGATCTTGTACTAAGATACCGCCATTAACACGTTTAATATCAATACCTGTGGTTTTGTTTGACCACTGACCACATTCTAGTAAACGTACATTTTGCTTCGCAGCAACGATTTGTGCGGCTTCTTCTGATACGCTAGGTGCGATGATAACTTCAACAAACTGACGCGCTACGATGGCTTCCGCCGTGTCGCCGTCTAGCTCTCGGTTAAAGGCGATGATACCACCGAAGGCAGAAGTTGGGTCGGTCTTAAATGCGCGGTCATAGGCGGCAAGAATGTTTTCATCTACCGCAACACCACAAGGGTTTGCGTGTTTTACGATAACACAAGCCGGCTTATCAAACTCTTTAACACACTCAAGTGCGGCATCGGTATCAGCGATATTGTTATAAGACAGCGCCTTACCTTGAAGTTGTTTAGCTGTCGCGACGGATGCTTCTTCAATGTTGTTTTCAACATAGAAAGCAGCGTCTTGATGCGAGTTTTCACCGTAGCGCATATCTTGCTTCTTAGTGAATTGCATATTGATAGTGCGAGGGAATTTGGTTTCCTCTGCTGCTTCTTCCGTATAATCCGGAACCATTTTACCGAAGTAGTTGGCAATCATGCCGTCATACTGAGCGGTATGCTCGTAGGCCGCAATAGCAAGGTCGAAACGTGTCTTGTATGTTGTAGAGCCAGAGTTCGCCTTCATTTCTTCAATGACACGGCTGTAGTCATTCGCATTTACAACAATGGTCACGTCTTTGTGGTTCTTAGCCGCAGCACGAACCATAGTTGGACCACCAATATCGATATTTTCGATTGCATCTTCTAGGCTACAGTCAGCTTTCGCAACAGTTTGTGCGAAGGGGTATAAGTTGACTACTACCATATCGATTGCTGAAATATTGTTTTCAGTCATGACGTCTTCGTCTTGACCGCGACGTCCTAAGATACCGCCGTGCACTTTTGGGTGAAGCGTTTTAACGCGACCATCCATGATTTCTGGGTGGCCAGTGTAATCAGATACTTCTGTTACTTTAATGCCGTTGTCTGCAAGTAGTTTGCAAGTACCGCCAGTTGATAAAATTTCTACGCCTTGAGCTGCAAGTGCTGTGGCGAATTCAACGATACCGGTTTTATCTGACACGCTTAGTAGGGCGCGACGAATTGGACGATGTATATCCATGATGGTTCAGGTTTCCTCAATGATTAGTTAAGGGCTAGCTTAGAAAGCCGGTATTTTAGCGCATTATTGTTAAGATGACGATGTTAAAAGGCGAGATAAACATGAGAAAAGTGCGATATGAAAAGGATAAATGTCCGCTAGCTGCTGA
This sequence comes from Pseudoalteromonas sp. OF7H-1, assembly GCF_022347825.1. Classification (NCBI taxonomy): domain Bacteria; kingdom Pseudomonadati; phylum Pseudomonadota; class Gammaproteobacteria; order Alteromonadales; family Pseudoalteromonadaceae; genus Pseudoalteromonas; species Pseudoalteromonas sp. OF7H-1. The sequence continues at coordinate 68,278 of NZ_JAKRFX010000016.1, forward strand.
ATTTTAAACAATAAAAAAGCACCTGAAGGTGCTTTTTTATCAACTAAATTTTACTAGCAGTGCTTAGTTCATGCCGTATTTTTTTAGCTTCTTGCGAAGTGTGCCACGGTTAATGCCTAAAAGGATCGCTGCACGAGTTTGGTTACCACGAGTATAAGTCATAACCTCTTCAAGTAGAGGTGCTTCAAGCTCAGAAAGAACTAACTCATAAACGTCTTGTACGTCTTGACCATTAAGCTGCTTTAGGTAGTGATGTACAGCTTTTTTAACTGCATCGCGCAAAGGTTGCGGTTTCTCTTGTGACTGAACATGAGCGTTAGTAATAAATGGAGAAGTCACATTTTGTTCGAACATCGTTATGTCTCTTTCTTAGTTAGCCTGAAGGATGAATAAATTCATTCACCCTAATGTTTCAAAATAGTCTTCTAATGCCTCGATTTGCGCTTCTGGCGTCTCCAAGGCATTGAATACTCGCCTAAATTGACCTTCTTGGTCATGGGCCTGCAAATACCAAGATACATGCTTGCGTGCGATGCGCGCTCCCATTGGCTCACCATAGAATTGATGAAGATTTACTAAGTGCTCCATCAATATTGCTCGAACCTCTGCTATTTCAGGTTCTGGCAAATGTTCACCGGTTTGCAAATAGTGGTCTATTTCTCGGAAAATCCAAGGACGACCTTGGGCGGCTCGACCAATCATAATGGCATCTGCGCCCGTGTATTCCAGCACCTGTTTCGCTTTTTCAGGAGACGTAATGTCACCGTTCGCTACCACAGGAATAGATACTGAACGTTTAATTTCTCTGATCGTGGCGTATTCAGCTTCGCCCTTATACATACATGCTCTTGTACGGCCATGCACGGCTAGCGAAGCAATGCCTCGACGTTCAGCTATGCGAGCAATCTCAACACCGTTACGATTGTCTGTGTCCCATCCTGTACGGATTTTTAACGACACAGGTACGTCAACGGCAGCAACCACAGCGGTTACGATTTCGTCAACCAACTCTGGATATTGCAACAATGCTGAGCCTGCAAGCTTCTTGTTCACTTTCTTAGCGGGGCAGCCCATATTGATATCTATGATCTGCGCACCGTTTGCGACATTAAATTGTGCTGCTTGCGCCATCAACTCAGGATCTGCTCCTGCGATTTGTACCGAGCGAATGCCCGATTCACCGCTGTGATCCATGCGATTTTGCGACTTATCGGTTTTCCACACTTTTGGATTTGAAGACAACATTTCTGATACCGCAAGCCCAGCACCTAGACGTCGACACAGTTGTCGAAACGGTCTGTCGGTGATCCCAGCCATTGGTGCTACGATAAGATTGTTTTCAAGTTGGTATGGACCAATACGCACTACAGTTTAATCCGCCTTACCTCAAGGGGCGCTAAGTTTACGGTTTTTTTCGCAAAAATCAAAGGTTATAAATTGAACATAATTGCTTTTTTTTTGAACTTTATGGGTTGACATTTGATAACAACCTGAGAGCCCAGATAATTTGCACGAAATTTATGCAAAAACAATTTTAAAGGTACAATTTGAGCCGAAAATTTAAGCTGTGAAAAATGCGTAAAGCCTGTTAATTACAGGCTTTACCAGTTAAAACTTACTAACTTTCATTGACTCGCTGATACTTTTGTCAGCGTTACGTTAGCAGCCTTATTTTTTCACACCGCTGACGCGTGTCCATTCACCCTGTTGAGCAATGTTGTCTAGCTTTAAAAATGGTGCATAAACATCCGCAACAGATTGCGCTTGCTCTTCTAAAATCCCAGACATGGCGATGGCACCTTTGTCGCCCAAGAAGCCGAGAATGATTTCGTGTAGCTCTCTCAGCGGCTGTGCAAGAATATTAGCAACAACGATATCTGCACTGAATTGCGGCTGATTTTCAGGTAAATACACTTCTAGCTTATCTGCAACGCCATTACGCTCGGCATTATCGCGGCTTGCGATAAGCGCTTGTGGATCGATATCAATACCAATCACACGCTCAGCGCCTAATTTGATTGCTGCGATCCCTAAAATCCCAGAGCCACAGCCAAAATCAACGACTGTTTTGCCGCTGAGATCTTGTTGTTCTAGCCATTGCAGGCAAAGTGCGGTTGTGGCATGGGTACCAGTACCAAATGCAAGACCAGGATCCAGTAGCACATTGACGGCATTGGGATCTGGCACATCACGCCAGCTTGGGCAAATCCATAATCTCTCGCCAAACTTAATTGGGTGGAAATTATCCATCCACTCGCGTTCCCAGTCTTTGTCTTCTAGCTGTTCAAGCTTGTAGTTTAACGGCTTGTCATATTGTGACTGGACAAAGTCAACGACTGCTTGCATATCATGGTTCGCTTCAAATAAACCGATCACCGTTGTCTCAGGCCATAAGATGACTTCGCCAGGTTTTGGTTCGTAAACGGGATTGTTTTTACTATCCATGAATGTGACAGACGGACAACCGACATCCATAAGCATATCGCTTAAAGCATCGGCATCGGCTTTATCTGAATAAATTCGGATTTGGATCCAAGCCATGTGTGTATACCTATTTAATCCAATTAATATAAAAAAGGCCGCTGAATAGCGGCCTTAATCTTATTTGCTACTTTTTAGCCCTTAACGTCTAAAAAGCTCTTTAATAGATCTGAGCGAGAAGGGTGGCGCAGCTTACGTAGCGCTTTAGCTTCAATCTGACGAATACGCTCACGTGTTACATCAAACTGTTTACCCACTTCTTCTAACGTGTGGTCTGTATTCATATCGATACCAAAACGCATACGTAGTACTTTAGCTTCACGAGCGGTAAGACCTGCAAGTACCTCGTTGGTCGCGCCACGAAGACTTTCCATCGTTGCTGAATCAATCGGTGACTCGATAGTAGTGTCTTCGATAAAGTCACCAAGATGTGAATCTTCATCATCACCTATTGGCGTCTCCATTGAGATCGGCTCTTTGGCGATTTTTAACACTTTGCGGATCTTGTCTTCAGGCATCATCATACGTTCTGCCAATTCTTCAGGACTTGGCTCACGGCCCATTTCCTGTAGCATTTGACGAGAGATACGATTTAGCTTGTTGATTGTTTCAATCATATGCACTGGAATACGGATAGTTCTTGCCTGATCCGCAATTGAGCGAGTAATCGCCTGACGGATCCACCACGTTGCGTATGTTGAAAACTTATAACCACGACGGTATTCAAATTTATCAACCGCTTTCATCAGACCGATGTTACCTTCTTGGATCAGATCCAAGAACTGCAGACCACGGTTGGTATACTTTTTAGCGATTGAAATTACAAGACGTAAGTTCGCTTCAACCATTTCTTTCTTCGCACGGCGAGCTTTTGCTTCACCAATACTCATACGACGGTTGATGTCTTTAATACGCTCAATGCTAAGACCTGTGCTATCTTCAAACGCTTTAAGCTTGTTAACACAACGCTCGATTTCAGGTTTTACTTCAGCAAGTTTTGCTGAGTGTTTTTCACCTGATGCAATTTCAGCATCGATCCATGCGGTATCGGTTTCATTGTTAGCAAAGTGCTTAACGAAAACCTTTTTTGGAACCTTAGCAATCTGAACTGCTTGCTTCATGATGATGCGTTCTTGAACACGCACTTTATCCATCATGTCGCGCATGTTATTTACCATGCGGTCGAATTGCTTAGGAACTAACTTGAAAGTACGGAAGTGATCGCCGATTTCCTGAATTGCAGCTTTCGCATCTGGGTGCGAGCGACCTTTACTTTCAAAAATTTCTCGCGCTTTATTGTACAGCGTACGAAGTTGTTCAAAATGCTCACGAGCTTCTTCAGGATCTGGACCTGAATCGCCTTCTTCTGAGTCATCATCGTCATCATCTTCATCATCATCTTCGTCATCTAAGTCTTCATCACTTAGCTCAGAACCGATGTGTGTTGCTGAAATTGGTGCTTCGTCTTCCTCGATAGCATTAGGATCAAAGAAACCAGAAACAATGTCGCTTAGGCGCATTTCTTCTGCTTCATACTTGTCCCATTGCTCTAGCAGGTAAGTAATAGCTTCAGGGTATTCTGCAACAGAAATCTGTACTTGGTTGATCCCTTCTTCAATACGCTTAGCGATTTGGATTTCGCCTTCACGAGTTAGAAGTTCAACCGTACCCATTTCACGCATGTACATACGAACAGGGTCAGTTGTGCGACCAATTTCTTTTTCTACTGTTGCTAAAGCCGCAGCCGCTGCTTCCGCAGCATCCTCATCTGTTGTTGTTTCTTGCATCATCAACTCATCAGCATCAGGCGCATTTTCAGAGACCTGAATACCCATATCGTTGATCATGCTGATGATATCTTCTACCTGATCTGAGTCTATGATGTCTTGTGGAAGATGATCGTTAACTTCTGCAAAAGTTAAATAACCTTGCTCTTTACCTTTCTGAATCAGAAGTTTGAGTTGTGACTGAGGAGATTGATCCATAGAGAAATTTGCTTCCACTCTGAAAAGTTGATACAACAGGCGCCAGCTATTTAACAGCTAAATTTTGATGACGCAGTGAATAGAACATTATAGCACCGAAAATTGCTATTGACTAGAACTTCTACTGTTTAAGCGCTTGGGTAAGGAGTGCGCATTCTAGCCGCTCATCATTTGTTAGGCCTTCGGTTTTCTCCTTTATTAATAGGGTCTCTAGGCGATAATTTAAACACTGATCTTCAATAAATTGAAAAGTATTTTTAAATTCGTCTTCTAGCCTATCTTCAGCAACGCCATGTTGCCACACCGCGAGCTTTTTCAAGGCGTCGAATTCAGCCTGATCGCGATAATGTTCAAGTAACTGTGCTGTGTTTATTTGTGGATTATCGTGACATAACATTTGTAAGCTCAGCAGCAGTTGAATACCCGGGATCGCCATTTCACCGAGTTCAGGCATATACTCAACCGTTTGCGCAAGCTGTGGATGTTGGAGCAGTAAGCCAATCGCTCGACGCATCGGCGTCACTTTAAATTGGCGCTCAATTTTATTCTGCTGTTTGTTACTTGCCAATTTAGCACTAAGTTGCTCACGAGTACGACCAATTAACCTGGCCAAGGTCGTTAATAAACTCTCTTGGTAGTAGTCACTGGGTATTTTGCTGATCAGTGGAATGGCATCGGTAAGCAGCTTGGATTTGCCTGCATCATTTGTAAGGTCGCATTGCTCACGTAATTTGGTAAACAATACTTGCGTATAATCGCTTGCTGTTTCTAGTCGTGCTTCAAAGGCATCTTTGCCTTCTTGCTGTACCAATGAGTCTGGATCTTCACCATCAGGTAAAAAGACAAACTGTAGAGACTTACCGTCTTTTAAGTTAGGTAAAGCGTGGTCAAGTGCGCGCCAAGCAGCATCGCGGCCAGCTCTGTCACCGTCGTAGCAGCAGATCACTCTGTCGGTATTACGAAACAAAGTTTGCATGTGTTCAGCGGTGGTTGCAGTGCCTAATGCGGCAACGGCGTAATCAATGCCTTTTTCTGCTAGGGCAACGACGTCCATATAGCCTTCCACAATCAACACTTTATCCAATTGCTTATGGGCTTGTTTAGCTTCATAAAAACCATAAAGTTCGAAACTTTTATGGAAAATGCGTGTTTCGGGCGAGTTTAGATATTTAGGGCCTTGATCTGCACCCATTATCCTTCCGCCAAATGCGATGACACGACCACGTTTATCACGAATAGGGAACATCAAGCGATCGCGGAAGAAGTCAAATTGGCGGCCAGCTGACTTTTCTGATGCTAACTTTAAATCAAGTAGCTGTTGTTTGTGCTCAGGCTTGCGGGCTATTTGATTACACAATGACTCCCACTCAGGTGGTGCATAACCAATCATAAACTTTTGTACAGTTTCGCCACTCAGGCCGCGGCCTTTTACGTAGTCAATTACTTGAGTGGCATTGCTATGGTGTTTTAACTGATGCTGGTAAAACTTAGCGGCTTGGAGCATTAAGTCATAGTCAGACTTTTTTTCTTCCATTGAACGCTGCGGCCCTTGTGGGGCGTTTTCGCGTGGTACTTCTAAGTTTAATAGGGCGGCTAGTTCCTCAATAGCATCAACAAACTCAAGCTTGTCGTATTCCATTAAAAAGGAAATAGCGTTGCCATTAGCACCACATCCGAAGCAATGATAAAACTGTTTATCACGTGACACGGTAAATGAAGGCGTTTTTTCATTGTGAAATGGACAGCAGGCTTGATAGTCTTTTCCTGCTTTTTTTAATCCCACACGACCGTCTATGAGCTCGACAATGTCCGCTCTTGCGAGCAAGTCATCAATAAACTGTCTAGGGATTTTGCCTTTCATTTATGTTCCGAAGTTGTACTAGTGAGTGAGCGCATTATATCAAGTAGCAACGAGAAAAAATCAACTTAATTCAATTAAGGTATCTTATTAGCGCTGCATTGATACGCATGACGCCTAAAACGAAGAAACCGAGCACTAGGCTCGGTTCACTTATCAATCATACAATTGTATGTGGGCTTAAGCGGTAAGTCTTTGCTTAATTAAACCAGAGACTTTACCCATATCAGCACGACCTTCAGCTTCTGCTTTAATCGCACCCATTACTTTGCCCATGTCTTGCATGCCTGACGCACCAGTTTGTGCAATCACGGCATCAATTAGCTCGACAATTTCATCTTCGCTAAGTGGCTTAGGAAGGAATGTCTCAAGTACGCTAATTTCGTTAGCTTCGATATCAGCTAAGTCTTCACGCCCTGCATCTTTATACTGGGTATAAGAATCGCGACGCTGCTTAACCAACTTAACTAAAACCGCAGTAATGCCTGCGTCGTCTAGTGTAGTTTGGTTGTCGATTTCTCGCTGTTTAATTTCAGCAAGTACCGCACGAATCGCGCCAAGACGAAGTTTCTCTTTGGCTTTCATCGCTTCTTTTTGCGCGTCTTTTAGCGTAACTAATAAGCTCATTGATACAAGACCAATACTGATTAGTATAATTTAACGCGACGTGCGTTTTCGCGAGAAAGCTTCTTCATGTGACGCTTAACCGCTGCAGCTTTTTTGCGCTTACGCTCAGCAGTTGGCTTCTCGTAGTGCTCGCGACGACGAACTTCAGAAAGGATACCTGCTTTTTCACATGAACGTTTGAAACGACGTAGTGCAACGTCAAACGGCTCGTTTTCTCTTACTTTAATTACTGGCATTAAAAATTCACCTACCTAATTAATGAGCTTAGCTCTATCTGGCTAAAAACTAGCCAATTGGTTCAAAAATGGTGCGGTATTGTAATCTGAAGCAAGACCGCATGTAAAGCCTAAATTATAGCTAAAAACACCAGCCCTGTCATGTCATACGCTAGCGGCTGTTTTTTCATTCTTTATGAGGGAATTTCAGCGCTGATAAAGGCGGCAGATCACTTGTCCTGCATGCTTTTCTTTAATCACTTGCCAATTTTCTGGTGTTTCAGGTTGTGCTTCTTGTTCAAATTCAAGATAGATGAGTGCGTCTTCGCTGAGCCAAGATTGTGTCTCAAGTAAATTACAACAAGGAGTCACAAGCCCTTTGCGAAAGGGGGGGTCAATAAAAACCAAGTTATATTGCTGTTGCTTAAGGTTATTTGCCAGCATGGTTAACGCGTCGGTATTAATGATTTCAACGTTATCCAGTTTGAGTAAAGTTGCATTATTGCTAAGCTGCATCGCTGCGGTTTTATCCAGTTCGATAAAGGTCCCACTTGCAGCGAAGCGCGAAATAGCCTCAAATCCTAGACTGCCAGCACCAGCAAAGCAATCGAGTACTTTTGCGTCTCTTACGTCCTGCATGAGCCAATTAAAAACAGTTTCTTTCATTCTATCTGTTGTTGGTCTTAATCCCACAACATCATGAACAGGTAACTTGCGACCTTTATGCTTACCACTGATCAGGCGGATGAAACCAGATTGTTTGGTATTTGACTTAGGCTTAGATTTTCTCATAGCGACGTAATTTGCTTCTTTATCAAAGGTTCTTGGTGTCAGGATTTTTCATCCTTACGGAACATGGTACACTTGCACGCAATTTTGTCTAAGCACTAAGGTTGCCATCCTCGGCTTGCCTTTCGAGCCCAAAATTAAGTGTGATATCAATCCAAGTAAAAGCAATAAGCTGATGCGGATTGGCGTTTTCGAGTATGGTAGCAAGATCATCAACATTTTGCTTTGGGTTTATGCAATTTATCTAACACGGTCATAAGTGAATATGGGAAAGAAAAACAAATTTTTATCTTGGTTGGGCTTTGGTAAATCCGATAAAGAGCAACAAGAAGCTGAACGCCAAGAACAATTAGCAAAAGAACAAGCTGAGCGTGAGGAAGCAGAACGCCAAGCAAAATTAGCTCAAGAGCAAGCAGAGCGCGAAGAGGCTGAGCGTCAGGCGCAACAAGCAAAAGAACGAGCTGAGCGTGAGGAAGCAGAACGTCAGGCGCAACTAGCTAAAGAGCAAGCAGAGCGTGAAGAGGCTGAGCGTCAGGCGCAACAAGCAAAAGAACGAGCTGAGCGTGAGGAAGCAGAACGTCAGGCACAACTTGCGAAAGAACAAGCTGAGCGTGAGGAAGCAGAACGTCAGGCACAATTGGCTAAAGAACAAGCTGAGCGTGAGGAAGCTGAACGTCAGGCGCAATTAGCGAAAGAACAAGTTGAGCGTGAAGAAGCAGCACGCCAAGAACAGTTAGCGAAGGAACAAGCTGAGCGTGAAGAGGCCGAACGTCAAGCGCAACTTGCAAAAGAACAAGCCGAGCGTGAGGAAGCAGAACGTCAAGCGCAACTTGCAAAAGAACAAGCCGAGCGTGAAGAAGCAGAACGTCAGGCGCAATTAGCGAAAGAACAGGCTGAGCGTGAAGAAGCAGAACGCCAAGAACAGTTAGCCAAAGAGCAAGCTGAGCGTGAAGAAGCAGAACGTCAGGCACAACTTGCGAAAGAACAGGCTGAGCGTGAAGAAGCAGAACGTCAGGCGCAATTAGCGAAAGAACAGGCTGAGCGTGAAGAAGCAGAGCGTCAGGCACAATTAGCGAAAGAACAAGCTGAGCGTGAAGAAGCAGAACGTCAGGCACAACTAGCTAAAGAGCAAGCTGAGCGTGAAGAAGCTGAACGTCAGGTACAATTAGCGAAAGAACAAGCTGAGCGTCAGGCACAACTTGCGAAAGAACAGGCTGAGCGTGAGGAAGCGGAACGTCAGGCACAATTGGCTAAAGAACAAGCTGAGCGTGAAGAAGCGGAGCGTCAGGCACAATTGGCTAAAGAGCAAGCTGAGCGTGAGGAAGCAGAGCGCCAGGCACAATTAGCTCAAGAACAAGAAAAGCCGAAAAAAGAAGGTTTCTTCTCCCGTCTTAAAAAAGGCTTGTTGAAAACCAAGGCCAATATCGGCTCAGGCTTTGCTTCGGTATTCAAAGGCAAGAAAATCGATGATGAGTTGTTCGAAGATCTAGAAACGCAATTGCTAACGGCTGATATTGGTGTTGAAACCACGATGAAGCTGATAGATAACCTGACTGATGCTGCTGATAGAAAGCAGTTAAAAGACGGTGAAGCTTTATATGATCTAATGAAAAAAGAAATGTCAGAGATCTTAAATACGGCAGAGCAACCGCTTGAGATCCCTGCCGATAAGAAACCTTTTGTTATCTTAATGGTTGGCGTAAATGGCGTTGGTAAAACGACAACAATCGGTAAGCTTGCCAAACAGTTTCAAAGCGAAGGTAAATCCGTCATGTTGGCGGCTGGCGATACTTTCCGCGCGGCTGCGGTAGAGCAGCTGCAGGTATGGGGTGAAAGAAACAGCATCCCCGTTGTTGCCCAGCACACCGGAGCCGATTCTGCGTCGGTGGTATTTGATGCCTTCCAAGCCGCTAAAGCGAGAAATATCGATGTATTAATAGCGGATACAGCGGGTCGATTACAAAATAAAGATAACCTAATGCAAGAGCTTGAGAAGATAGCTCGAGTAATGAAAAAGTTAGACCCTGATGCGCCACATGAAGTGATGTTGACGATTGATGCCGGAACTGGTCAGAATGCGATTAGTCAGGTAAAACTGTTTAATCAAGCGGTTGGCTTAACTGGTATCACGTTAACTAAGCTTGATGGTACAGCCAAAGGTGGGGTTATCTTTGCTGTGGCGGATCAGTTTAAGGTACCAATTCGATATATAGGTGTAGGTGAAGGCATTGATGACTTACGCACCTTTAAGAGTGATGACTTTATCGAGGCATTGTTCAGTCAAGAATAAATAGAGACATCAGTTGCAATAAAGCGGGCAAATTTGCCCGCTTTATTCGATTGCCGAATTGCTACAATGCCACGGACTGAGTGTCATGGTTAAAATAAGTATAAGAGGCCAACATGATTAAATTTGAGCAAGTGAGCAAAACTTATCCTGGTGGGCACAAAGCGCTAGAAAAAGTGAGCTTTGAACTTGCAAATGGAGAACTCGCATTTTTAACCGGCCACAGTGGCGCTGGTAAAAGTACATTATTAAAGTTGGTTAGCGTGATGGAAAGGCCATCAGCAGGCCGTGTCTACATTAATGGTGTCGATCTCAATACGGTATCTAACCGGCAGGTTCCTTTCGTTCGCCGAGATATTGGGATTATTTTTCAAAACCACCGCCTACTCGAACGTTACAGCGTATTTGATAACGTCGCACTACCTTTAGTTATTGAAGGTACTCACCATAAACAGATCACCAAAAGAGTACATGCCGCTTTGGACAAGGTGGGTTTGCTTGATAAAGCAAAGTGCCATCCGAGTGTGTTATCTGGAGGTGAACAGCAACGTGTTGGCATAGCAAGAGCGATTGTTAACTCGCCGCCTTTGCTGCTTGCAGACGAACCTACGGGGAACTTAGACCCAGAACTATCGATGGAAATTCTGAACCTATTTGAAGAATTTAATCGCCGTGGTACATCCGTTCTTATCGCTACTCATGATTTGGGGTTAATAGCACGTATGAAATACCGTAGCTTCACGCTTAACCAAGGACGCATGCTACAAGATCCGCTGGCGGAGGACACGCTATGAGTTTGCTGTTTAAAGGACGAGGAAATCAGGCTGAACAGAGTAAAAAGTCGGTATTTCATCATTTTTACTTTTTTTGTTTGATGATTATTCGTCAAGGTGTACAGAGCCTTGGGGAAATGTGGCGTACGCCAATGGCCTCTTTAATGACTATTCTAGTTTTGGGGCTCAGCCTGACATTGCCCGCGACGCTTTATGTGGTAGTGAAAAATGTACAGCAGGTAAGTAGCGGGTTTAAAGAGGCATCTGAAATATCATTGTTCGTTAAAGATGAAATGACTGAGGCACAGACACAAACCTTGGTAAAGCGGCTTGCACTCTATCCAGAAATAGAAAAAGTAGTACTGATAAGTAAAAGCCAAGCTTTGGATGAATTTAAGTCTATGTCTGGCTTTGGTCAGGCGCTTAACTATTTAGAAGAAAACCCGCTGCCTAATGTTGTGCTAGTAACGCCTGTTAGTCGTTTTAGAAAACCACAAGCCGCAACAGAGCTTCTCACTAAACTCGAAAAAGAACGAGAGGTCGAGTTTGGTAAGCTGGATATTGAATGGCTAGAGCGCCTAAATGCACTACTGGGATTACTAAAAGAAAGTGTGATCACCGTGGGGTTTCTATTGCTTAGCGCCGTTATCTTGATTATTGGAAATACCATACGCTTATCCATCATGGACAAGAAAGAAGAAATTCAAGTGCTAAAACTGGTGGGAGCGACCAATACCTTTATTCAGGCTCCGTTTCTTTGGACTGGTGTATGGTATGGCATAGTCGGTGGTTTGGTTGCCTTTATCTGTGTTGCTCTTATGTTGTGGTGGCTGGAGTCAGCTGTATCTACAGTTGTTGGGGTATATCAAAGCAACTTTGTGCTTCAGGGAATGGCAGGGAATGAACTTTTAGTGCTACTTGGCACTGCGATTACTTTAGGGTTTGTAGGCTCTTTTCTTTCTGTACACCGTTATATCAAAGAGATTGAACCTGAAAAGGTATGATTTAACGCTACAAACACCAATCGACTGCTAAAGTGTAGCAGTCGATTGCCAATTACTATCAGATTTTAGCACTCAAACAATCAGAACTATTTAAATTTAGCACTGTCATAAAAAAATAATATCGTAAAAAGAAGCCTAGTTAATTCAATATTTTTAATATTATTCAGTAGGTTATATTTTATTTTCGAAGTTCTTCTAAAAAGGTTGATTTTAAAAATCAGATAAAGTAGATTGCATTTAGCACTCTAGATGTTAGAGTGCTAAATATACACGAAACGGTTTATCACTGAGGTGAAACATGACTAAAGATTTATACGCATTAGCACTAACTGGGCAGCAGAGCGCAAGTGTTGAAGGTTACCTTCAATCTGTAAGCACAATACCTATGCTTGGCGCTGAGGAAGAGAAAAAACTTGCGACACGTCTTCAGGAAGAAGGGGATCTTAACGCGGCTAAGCAGCTCATTATGTCTCATTTGAGATTTGTTGCTCACATCGCAAAAAGTTATTCGGGCTATGGCCTACCTCAGGCTGACTTAATCCAAGAAGGTAATATTGGATTGATGAAGGCAGTAAAGCGTTTTGATCCAAGCGTGGGTGTGCGCCTTGTTTCTTTTGCGGTACATTGGATTAAAGCAGAAATCCATGAATATGTATTAAAGAACTGGCGTATTGTTAAAGTTGCGACGACAAAAGCGCAGCGTAAATTATTCTTCAATCTGCGCAAAAATAAAAAGCGTTTAGGTTGGTTTAACCAAGACGAAGTGACAACGGTTGCAAACGAGCTTGGTGTAAGTGAGAAAGAAGTTCGCGAGATGGAATCGCGTATGGCAGGCCAAGATATGGGCTTTGACCTATCTGCTGATGATGACGAAAGCCAAGCGGGTAACTTCTCTCCAGTACAGTATTTAACAGACACAAGTAGTGACCTTGCCGAAGAAGTTGAGCAAGAGCAGTGGCAAGAGCAGTCACATAATCGCCTATTTGCAGCACTGAAAACGCTTGATGAGCGTTCTCAAGATATCGTAAGTGCACGCTGGCTTGCTGACGAAAAGGCAACACTACAAGATTTAGCGGAGAAATATAGCGTGTCGGCAGAGCGTGTACGCCAGCTAGAAAAGTCAGCAATGAAAAAGCTGCAAAACGCAATGAGCTAAATTTTGCAAAATGATAAATCGTGTGTCAAATGCCGCTACTCAGCGGCATTTTTATTTTCTATAAACAGATCAGCATCTTAACTCTCATATCTAGAGACTCCTCTGGCAATCTCAAAACTATCATCATTTTGAGCTTACAAGTGTTCGCTTATTTTACTATAATGCGCGAGATTTTAATTCTGGAGTGGTTAAATTGATTGCCATTATACGAATTCTCTTATTAGCAGTGTTTATCATTGTTAGTGGTATTTGCGGATTGTTATTGTGCATTGTGCGTCCTTTTCATGCCAACAATGTGCACACGATAGCCAAATGGTATGGCTATATGTCAAAGTTGATAGGCGTTGAGTTGGTGATCACGCAGCATGAAAATGCCAAGCATATTGTTCCTGCGATGTATGTTGCAAATCATCAAAATAATTATGATCTCTTTACGCTGCCGGCCGTGGTGCCAAAAAACACCGTCAGCATGGGGAAAAAAAGCTTAAAGTGGATCCCGTTCTTTGGGCAAATGTATTGGCTATCTGGCAACATTTTGATTGATAGAGCTAATCGTTCTAAGGCTTTAGGTACACTGACCAAATCAGCAAAAAAAATCACCGAGTCAAAACTATCGGTTTGGATGTTCCCTGAAGGAACCAGAAGCTATGGTCGCGGATTGTTGCCATTTAAAACCGGGGCATTTCATACTGCAATGAGCGCCAATGTGCCTATTATCCCAGTATGTATGAGTTCAACACATGAGCAGATAAAGCTCAATCGTTGGAATAATGGTAAGGTCTATATCGATATACTAGAGCCAGAATATTTAGACCCAGAAGTGCCAGCAAGGGATCACGCTGCTCAGATCCATGCTAAAATGGCTCAAAGAATAGCTGAACTAGATGCAAAAGCGAGATTAAAATAATGGAAAACTGGCGTGAGATAAGTGAAGACATCGTTTCTTCATTGCTAGAAGACGGTTCAAACCCTGAAACGCTGTATGAAGTAGAACATCACTTTGTAAGTGAGGATTTTGACAAGCTGGAAGCAGCGGCATTAGCGGCATTTAAATTGGGCTATGATGTTGAAGAACCAGCAGAGCTTGAGCTCGAAGACGGCGGTAAAATTTGGGGCTTTGATGTTGTAGTAGAAGCCGAACTGGATACCGACGTTATCATGGAAGACGTAGACAAGTTAGAAAAGGTTGCACTAGACGCTGGCGTTGAATACGACGGCTGGGGAACTTATTTCCAAGAATAGCAACTGTATAAAACCCAGCATGTATACGGTGTTGGGTTTCCCCTCCAGCAACATCTCACAAACACCTAAAAATAGTTCACTTAATTAAGCAATTGGTATAACAAGCGTTTCTGATCGGTTGTAATTTCACCATACCTTTGTGTGAATTTAATCTGAATAGATGGTGTTTCACCTCATTCAATGGTATTAATATTCATTGGCTAACTACGTAGTGTAAGCGATTCATGCAGATTGTCCTCCCCATTGAAGATCTTAGACCAGGAATGTTTGTGGATAATGTTCACAAGCATAAGTCTGACGCGGGCATTAAGATCAAATCTCGGGGAATGGTCAGAGATGAAGCCATCATTCAAAAGCTGATTGATAAAGGGGTACTGGAGCTCACCATCGACTTTACGCAGAGCGATATTCCTGTACCACAGAAATACCAGCAGCCAGCAGAACCGGTCACTGAAGCACCACAAGCCCCTGAAGAACCAGCCGCCAAAAATGGCATGGATGGCAGTCTTTCCACCGCTCGCAGCAAGCCAAAATCCAAAGCCAAAACGGTGAGTAAAGAACAAACTTTGCAGCAAGAATTTGCGGTTGCGATGCAAAAGTTTGAAAAGAATAACCGTCAGATCCAAAGCCTCTATGGAGATGTAACATCGGGTTTGAAGGTCGATATGAGCCTCATCAATGAGGTAAGTAAAGACATCGTCGATTCGGTACTGCGCAATTCAAATGCGATGGCGATTTTAACTCGGATCAAAGACAAAGATGCCTACAATTGGCGTCATATGACCAACTGCGCCATTCTGATCACCGTATTTGCCAAACACCTTGGCTTGCAACATCACATTATTGAACAGTTAGCCATGGGGGCGATGTTGCATGACATTGGTCACGCTAAGTTACCGCAAGGGCTGATCAATAAGCCGGGCAATTTTACCGATCTTGAGTATCGTGCGGTCAAAAAACATGTGGCACAGTCTTTAGGGTTGAGCAAAGGAGAGTCTGGGATCACGCCAATCATGCTGGACATGATCATCAACCATCATGAACGCTTAGATGGTACAGGCTATCCCAGAGGGATTAAAGACGACGCACTCAGCACCGCGGCAAGAATGATGGCGATTGTGGATGTATACGACGCCATAACCTCAGATCAGCACCACAAAGAGGCTGATGAGCCTATTAATGCATTACGCTTTTTGCTGTCGAGTAAAAAGCAATTTGATCCTATTCTAGTGCAGCGTTTTATTAAGTGTATGGGGGTTCACCCCGTAGGGACTATTGTTAAACTGACCAACGAGCGATTAGGATTGGTACTCGAAGGCAATAAACATGCGCCCACGGCGCCTCTTGTACGAGTGTTTTACAATACCAAACATCTCCACCATGTTACGGCAAAAGATTTGGATTTAAGCGAGTCAGACATCAAAGTGATCGCAAGTGTCAGGCCGCTTGATTATCAAATTAACCTCTCACGATTGCTAAGAGATCAATTATTGATTTAAGGCTTGGATTGCGCGACTGGGAAGAAAGCGTTTTTACAGCGTCTTTTGAGATTTTGCCATCTAGCAGAGAGCATTGCGCCAGTCATACAGCTTGCCATCATTAATATCCACAGTAATGTTCCCTTTTCCGAATGTAACGCCGCACAGCTTAGCAGCAGTGATAGCAGCGCTGCGACAATTGCACCTAGCCAGTATTGACTGACCGGATTATCACACTCTCCTGCGTGGCGACAGGCACAGTAGTTTGCTTTGCACAGGCAATATACGCTGAGACCGCAAAATACCAATGCGCAAACGATTAATGCTATCGACATGTTGTTCTCCTTGGCACGATTAGCACACAGAATGACTCATACTCAGATTGAAGAGTGTATATAAGGGATGAAGGTACGTCAATGATATTGGTAATTATTATCATTTGATAATTTATCTCATCCGATGAGTTTATAAAGTGCGTAATTTGTTCGTTATATGTTCACTTAATCAACGAAAAGTCGCAAAAAAGGAGATTTCTACTCCACTTTTAGGTAGGGTGTCATGAATTTATTATTCTGCCAATTTGGTGGGTGTGTGGCATAGCTGGATATTGGCTAGGTGAGCAAGGTCAAAGTGAGGCTACGCAGTGTTACTCGAATTGGTTTTTTTAACCATTACTCAGGAAATGGTTAGTTCACAGGGGATTAGAGTATGAACAAAGTATTATTAGGTCTTATCGCATCAGGTGCGATTTTATCGTCATCACAAGCACTAGCTGCCGCCTTCCAACTTGCGGAACAAAACGTATCTGGCCTTGGTCGTGCTTATGCGGGTGAAGCATCTGCAGCCGACGATGCGTCAGTGGTTGCACGTAACCCAGCATTGATGGGTAAGCTATCAGGCACGCAATTATCAGTAGCAGCTATGTATGTTCAACCGGACGTAAGCCTGACGGGAACAGGTACTAGCAATGGTATCCCTGCATCTGCGTTAAATGACAACAGCATCGCACCAAGTGCTATTATTCCTGCTATATATGCAACACACAAATATAATGACCAATGGTCGATTGGTGCAGGTATCTATTCACAGTTTGGTCTATCTACAGAATTCGATAAGGATTATGTTGCTGGCCAAATCGCGGGTGAAACTGAAATTAAGACCGTTAACTTAGGTATTTCTGCTGCTTACCAAATTGATGAGCAATGGAGCGTAGCGTTTGGTATTAATGAAGTTTATGCCGATGCTAAAATCGTCCGTAACCTTGGTGCGACAACGACAGGTTTGCCAGCAAGTACTCAAGCGGTACATTTAGAAGGTGACGATTATGGTTTTGGTTGGAACCTAGGCGTTGCTTATCAAATTGATGAAAACAACCTAATCGGCTTCCATTACCGTAGTGAAACAGATATCACATTTGATGGCCACTTTAGCAACGACTTACCAGCAGCGATTGGCGGCTTGAATGGCGCGTCACTACCAGGTTCAGTAGATGTAACGTTACCTGCGATCGCTGAGATCTCAGGTTCTCATAAACTAAACCAAGAAACCTCACTACACTACAGCGTACTTTGGACTGGCTGGAATAGTTTTGATGAACTTGAAGCTGTAGTTGGTAACGCAGGTTCAGTATTCACTAAAGAAGAGAATTTCTCTAATTCATTACGTTTTGCAGTTGGTGCTGACTATCAGCTTAGTAATGCGGTGAAACTACGTGCAGGTATGGCGTATGATGAATCACCAGCGGATGAAAACCATCTGTCTATCTCAATTCCTGATACAGACCGTACTTGGTACTCATTTGGTGCGGAGTATACACTTGCTAACCAAGCAACTGTAGATTTCGGGATCAGTGTTTTAAGAGGTAAAACACAAACTTTCACTGAAGCTGACAGATTCAGTGAGTGGGGCTATCGCTCTAAAGGCCATGCGATGATCTTTGGTCTTCAATATAATCACAAGTTCTAATTGTGAGAGAACATTAAAAAAGCGGCTTTTAGCCGCTTTTTACTTTCTATAGCATAGATTTAAGTTGATATAGCAAAGCATGAGCTTGCTTTGGTGTCATATCATCGGGATCCATATCTGCAAGTAGCGTTTCAACCTCAGAAGGCTCATTGGCAAGCATTAAGCTCTGCTGTACAGGCGCTGTAACATGAACAGGCTTATCGCCAACGACGCTCTGATGTTGCTCTAACAAAGCAAGTTTCTGTTTCGCCAACTTAATCACCGCTTTTGGCACGCCGGCAAGACTTGCTACCTGTAAACCAAAACTCTTACTTGCAGCTCCTTCCATTACTGTGTGTTTGAAGGCAATGGTATCGTTATGTTCAACGGCATCCAAATGCACATTAACAAGGCCTGCTTGTTGCTCAGCCAATTCGGTTAACTCAAAATAATGAGTAGCAAATAGTGTTTTTGCTGCAATTTTGCTGGCGAGATAATCCGCTGTCGCATAAGCGAGTGATAAACCGTCATAGGTGCTTGTCCCGCGACCAATTTCGTCCATCAGCACTAACGACTGGGCGGTTGCATTGTTTAAAATGGTTGCAGTTTCGGTCATTTCAACCATAAAGGTTGAGCGCCCAGAGGCAAGATCATCACTGGCACCAATGCGAGTAAAAATACGATCGACAATTCCGATGGTAGCTGCGCTTGCCGGTACGTAGCTGCCAATATGCGCCATCAACACGATTAACGCGGTTTGACGCATATAGGTCGATTTACCACCCATATTTGGTCCAGTAATAATGAGCATTTTACGTTCATCGTTGAGTTTTACTGGATTGGCAATGAACGGCTCTTTACTTACTTGTTCTACGACTGGGTGGCGACCATCCACTAAATCAATTTCAGTGCCCTCGGTAAGCGTGGGCTTGCAATAGTCTAGTGTCTGAGCACGTTCAGCTAAGGTGTTTAATACGTCTAAATCGGCAAGTGCTGCTGCCATGACTTGCAATTGTTCAATATAAGGAGCGATGAGTTCAAATAGCTCTTCATATAGACGCTTTTCAAGTGCTAGTGCTTTCGATTGGCTTCCAAGCACTTTGTCTTCATGCTCTTTTAGCTCAGGAATAATATAGCGTTCGTTATTTTTCAGTGTTTGTCTGCGAATGTATTCTGCAGGCACTAAATGCGAATTGGCGCGGCTGATCTCAATATAAAATCCGTGAACGCGGTTATAGCCAATTTTTAATGTCGAGATCCCTGTGCGTTCGCGCTCTCTTTCTTCAAGTTTTTCTAAAACATCCGTGGCACCTGCGCTTAATGCGCGTAGCTCGTCAAGCTCTGCATTGTAACCCTGTGCTATCACTCCACCATCACGAATGAGAACAGGGGGATTGTCGATAACCGCTCGTTCTAACAAATCTTGTAACTTAGGTAATGCCGGTGAGTGGCTAATGATAGACTGAAGTCTCGCATCCGTCGCATCTTGTAAAATATCATGCAATGGCGGTAACGCTTGTAATGCACTTCTTAAACGCGTTAGATCACGCGGACGAGCGGTAAACAACGCTAACCGTGCTACAACTCGTTCAATATCGCCAATGTGTTTTAGTGCATCGTAAACTTCCATGCATAGTTGTTGTTCGATAAGGCTCGCAATCGCATTGAGTCGAGCATTGAGCTCTTTGCGTTCGCGCACGGGCGTATGAATACGGCGTTTTAGTAAGCGCGAACCCATAGCCGTTGAAGACTTATCTAAAATCTGTGCTAAGGTGTTTTCAACACCGCCAGAGAGGTTCAGTGTTAGCTCTAAGTTTTTGCGCGTCGCGGCATCTAAGATCACCGCGTGCTCATTCTTTTCGAGCGTGATCGCACGAATATGAGGTAATGCCGTGCGCTGCGTGTCTTTCACGTATTGCATGACACAACCCGCAGCGATTAAACCCATATTGGCATTGTCGACACCAAAACCGACTAAATCGCGGGTTTCAAACTGCTGACAAAGTAAATGCTTTGCTGTGTCTAAATCGAACTCCCAATCCGGGCGGCGACGACTGCCTTTAATACTTTCTAGCACTAAAAGGTTCTGAAATGATTCTGGATATAACAATTCTGCGGGCTGCAAGCGCTGTAGCGTAGAGCTAAGTGCTTCGTCAGTCTGTAGCTCTACGATATTAAATCGGCCCGAGTTAATATCAAGATAGGCAACGCCATAACCTAAGTTTTTTGGATGTTGGTAGACCGCCGCAAGTAAATTATCTTGGCGTTCTTGCAATAGTGCTTCGTCGGTGACGGTACCTGGAGTAACAATACGCACAACTTTACGTTCTACAGGACCTTTACTGGTCGCAGGGTCGCCAACTTGCTCACAAATAGCAACAGATTCACCCAGTTGTACCAAGCGAGCTAGGTAGTTTTCAACTGCATGATAGGGAACACCTGCCATTGGAATCGGATTGCCACCGGCTTTGCCCCGATAGGTTTGAGAAATATCAAGAAGCTGCGCAGCTCTGATGGCATCGTCAAAGAAAAGTTCATAAAAGTCGCCCATGCGATAGAACAGCAAGATTTCTTGATGCTGAGCTTTAATTCGCAGGTATTGCTGCATCATTGGGGTTTGTTGGTTTATAGTGTGTTCTGAATATAGATCTGACGACATTGTTGATACCTAAAAGGTTTTCCTATGGAGCACTA
Organism: Pseudoalteromonas sp. OF7H-1; assembly: GCF_022347825.1. NCBI lineage: Bacteria > Pseudomonadati > Pseudomonadota > Gammaproteobacteria > Alteromonadales > Pseudoalteromonadaceae > Pseudoalteromonas > Pseudoalteromonas sp. OF7H-1. The sequence continues at coordinate 88,811 of NZ_JAKRFX010000016.1, forward strand.
CAAAGAGATAGCCGAATATGCGGCACAATTGGGCGCTATTCTAACGAATAACGGCGTAACAATCACTACCGCAGAGTCATGTACGGGTGGTGGGGTGAGTTATGCGTTAACAGATACGCCGGGGAGCTCTGCATATATAGAACGTTGTTTTGTGACATACAGTAATCAAGCTAAGCATGAATTATTGGGAGTATTACAACAAACGCTAACGCAATTTGGTGCAGTGAGCGAGCAAACGGTTTTGGAAATGGTCAAAGGCGCTCAGCAGGCAGCTCATGCTGAAGTTGCCATTGCTGTGTCTGGTATCGCAGGACCAACTGGGGGCAGTGCTGATAAGCCAGTAGGTACTGTATGGTTTGCTATTGCAAATAGTGACAAAGTTCAGGCATTTCACCAAGTATTTACTGGAAATAGGGCTGAAATAAGAGTTCAAGCTATTGAATTTGCATTAAAAAATACTATAGCGATGGTAAAATCATAAAATTCTACTTGATACTGTAATTTCATACAGTATACTAGGTGTCATTACGCTGAATTGGAGAAGCAAATGAACGATAACAAGCAAAAGGCATTAGACGCAGCACTATCACAAATTGAGCGTCAGTTTGGTAAAGGCTCAATCATGAAACTGGGTGAGAACAAGGCGCTAGATATTGAAGCCATCTCAACTGGTTCACTAGGTCTGGATATTGCACTTGGTATCGGCGGCTTACCAACTGGTCGTATTGTTGAAATCTATGGTCCAGAATCATCAGGTAAAACAACGCTAACATTACAAGCGATTGCAGAAGCGCAGAAGCTTGGTAAAACATGTGCGTTCGTTGATGCTGAACACGCACTCGACCCAATCTATGCTGAAAAGCTAGGCGTTAATGTTGATGAGCTATTAGTATCACAGCCTGACACCGGTGAACAAGCGCTTGAAATTTGTGACATGTTAGTTCGTTCTGGTGCGGTTGATTTGGTTGTTATTGACTCGGTAGCAGCACTTACCCCTAAAGCTGAAATCGAAGGCGATATGGGTGATTCACATGTTGGCTTGCAGGCTCGACTCATGTCACAAGCATTGCGTAAGCTTACAGCTAATATCAAACGCTCGAACACATTATGTATTTTCATCAACCAAATTCGTATGAAGATTGGTGTGATGTTTGGCAACCCTGAAACCACAACTGGTGGTAACGCACTTAAATTCTATGCATCCGTACGTCTTGATATTCGTCGTATTGGTTCAGTGAAAGAAGGTGATGAGGTTGTTGGTAACGAAACTCGTGTTAAGGTTGTGAAAAACAAAGTAGCACCACCATTTAAGCAAGCTGAGTTCATCATCATGTACGGTGAAGGTACGTCGAAACAAGGTGAGTTGATAGACTTAGGTGTGAAACACAAACTGGTTGATAAAGCGGGTGCTTGGTTTAGCTACAACGGCAATAAGATTGGCCAGGGTAAAGCAAACTCAATTAAGTTCTTAAAAGAAAATGTTGAGATTGCCAACGAAATTGAAGGCAAGTTGAGAGAAATGCTCCTAGCGCAAGCGGTTATTATGCCTGAAGAGGGAGAAGATAAAGGCCTTGCTGAAGTTGAAGACGATTTAGAGCTATAGGCTAGTCACTCAAGCTTAACTGCTCGCCAGCAAGCTTGAGCTATATTTTAAAAAGCCCAAAGGTTAACCTTTGGGCTTTTTACGTTTTATAAAAGTTTACTTTTGATAACAAAGAGATAGTTATCGATTAATCCGAACAATACCGCTATTTTGATATAAAAATAAAATACGTTGTTTGATTTTCAGCTATTAATCCACCTTTTCAACAAGTTATGTAACTTGCCTTGATGCTTTACATCATCAATCTTATTGAAAGCAGAAAAATTAGGCAAATTGGGGTGATTTCGACTATGGTTTTCTGGTAAAATCTGCGCCTAATTTTTTCTAAGTGAATTTGCAATGGGTAAAAACGTCGTTGTATTAGGCACCCAATGGGGTGACGAAGGTAAAGGTAAAGTAGTTGACCTACTTACAGATAAGGCTTCTTTAGTTGTTCGCTACCAAGGCGGACACAATGCTGGCCATACACTAGTAATTAACGGTGAGAAAACGGTACTACACTTGATCCCATCAGGTGTACTACGCGAAGACGTTAAATGTGTAATTGGTAATGGTGTAGTACTTGCACCAGATGCACTAATGAAAGAAATCCACATGCTTGAAGCGCGTGGCGTTCCTGTACGTGAGCGTCTATTGATCAGCGAAGCATGTCCTTTGATCTTGCCTTACCACGTTGCACTAGACCAAGCGCGTGAACTAGCGCGTGGTGAAAAAGCCATTGGTACAACTGGCCGTGGTATCGGTCCTGCGTACGAAGATAAGGTTGCACGTCGTGGTTTACGTGTTGGCGATCTTTTCAACCCAGAGCAATTTGCTGCGAAGCTTAAAGAAGTACTAGAGTTCCACAACTTCGCCTTGGTTAACTACTACAAAGTAGACCCAGTAGACTTCCAGAAGACATACGATGATGCAATGGAAGTAGCAAAAGTACTTAAGTCAATGATTGTTGACGTTACTGAACTACTTGATCAAGCGCGTAATGCTGGCGACCATATTCTATTTGAAGGTGCGCAAGGTACATTACTTGATATCGACCACGGTACTTACCCGTACGTAACCTCATCAAACACTACAGCCGGTGGTGTTGCGACTGGTGCAGGTTTTGGTCCGCTACACTTAGATTACGTTTTAGGTATTGTTAAAGCTTACACAACTCGTGTTGGTTCAGGTCCTTTCCCTACAGAGCTTTACGATGGTCAAGATAAGCAAGACCCAGTTGGCAGACACTTAGGTGAGAAAGGTAACGAGTTTGGTGCAACGACTGGTCGTTTACGTCGTACCGGTTGGTTTGATGCAGTGGCAATGCGCCGTGCAGTTCAAATCAACAGCATCAGTGGTTTCTGCTTAACTAAACTAGACGTACTTGATGGTCTAGAAAAAGTGAAAATCTGTACTGGTTACCAATTAGAAGACGGCACTGTGACTAATGTGACTCCTCTTGCTGCTGAAGGCTATGAGAAAGTGACTCCAGTCTACGAAGAAATGCCAGGTTGGAGCGAAAACACCTTTGGTGCAACTTCTGTTGAGCAGCTTCCAGAAGCCGCTATCAATTATATCAAGCGCCTAGAAGAAATCACTGGCGTGCCAATTGATATCATCTCAACAGGCCCAGACCGCGTTGAAACAATGATTGTTCGCAACCCTTTTGCTGAATAATCCTGCTGTCGATTGATAAAGAAAAAAGCTGCTACGGCAGCTTTTTTTGTGTCTATTACCCTACAAGTTTTTGTCTTCCTGCCGATAAGTAAGTGAATTTTTGCTCATATGATAAAATTAGACTTCGCTTTGGCGTAAATAATGCTTAATCAAATTTGAGTGTCGATGTTGCTGCAGAGCAAGTAATTTGCCTTTGCAGCCTGCTATAGTTAAACAATCAGCTTTACTTTGATGGGTCTTCGATGAATTACTTACTTCGTTATTTTGCAGCTTCAGCATTGAGTGTTTCCTTAAGTCTCAGTATACAGAGCAAAGTATCTGCCGAAGAGGCTATCGAAGCTGTGCCTTTGTATACGCAGCAAGAGCTACTAGCGCTCATTGAAAAAAATCAACACCTTGCTCGGGTTAAAGCGGATGAGTGCCAGCTGGTTAAAGATATTGAAGCGCGTGCTGAGATCATGGCGCTGCCTTCGTATCAGTTTCTTTATGGTGACATGTTAGCTTATGCCGTGTGTGTAGACAGAGATGTTGAGCTCGGCCTTTATTATATGAAAAGGGCAGCAGAGCAGGGCCTTGCCGCGGCGCTTGAACAATTAGGTCGTTACTATGATGTTGGCCAGTTGGTGCAAGAAGATAAAGCGATGGCGGTAACCTATCTGAGGGAAGCCGCTGCGCTTGGCAACTTAAACGCTCAATTAAGACTCGTAGATGTGTTTAATCAAGGCCACGGTAGCCCTAGAGATTATGAAGACGCCTATCGATGGTTGTTTCATTCCGCAGTCGCAGATAAAAAGCTACATAAGCGGATTCAGGTAGCACTAGGGCAATTGGCAAATAAAATGCCTGATAGCGTGGTCAAGCGCGCGAGATTGCCTATATAACCTGAGCTTAGGTTAACTCCGTTGGGTCAATAGATATTACTTTCAGCAGGTTGTGAGTGGAAAGTAAAAGCGGCGTGATTTACGCCGCTCAGCTTGCTTCTAAATAAGGCTCGTACGCTTGTTTATTGCTAATCCTAATCTCAGGTTAAGTGATTTGCTGGCTGCTAAGCTTTGCACCAATTTGGCCTTCTTTATTGGCGTTTGGATCTTTAAGCACCGTTAACTTAGGCGGTTGTAACGCTAATACGCGATCGCCTTCTTCTGGTAGCTTTTTCATGTCAGAGGTAAATGGGCGGATCAACAAAGGCTCTTCATTTTTGTTCTGCTCTGTGAGTACAAACAGTGGGATTGCTTCACTGTTAACCTCTTTATACTGTTCCCATTTAAACTCTTCTGAGATCCGTGTTACGCTTACTTTGCCGCCCTTAGCCATCATGCTACTTAGCTTGGCGTAATTACCTTCGTCGCCAAACAAGATTTGGCGAGAAAGGAAAGTGGCGCTATCTTTGTTCGCCTTGGCGTGGTTAGTGGATGATTTGAGCGAATAAACACATTGATCGCCAAGTAAATGAGAAAAGTACTGTACACCCAAAGCGTTGTGGTGACGGTTAGGTGAAAGCGCTAGTACTGACTTTAAGCTGGTCAACGGGAGGTAACGCTCGGCATGTTCCGACTGTGGGTTACCATAGTAACAAGGCAGTCCGTCCATTCTTGCCATTTTGCAGTTTTCCCATGCGGGATCGGAGAGATAAACATCAATATTTTGGTCTTTTAAGCCTTTAGCCACCGCTCTAGCTACATGGTTTGCACCAATGATAAGTAAGGTATTGGGCTTTGGTTGACGTACTCCTAAAAGACGTGCGAAAGGTGTTGCAGTTAGGCTTTGTAGTACCACGGTGACAATGATGACGGTGAAAATAAGCGGCACCATTTTATCCGCATCCGCTATCTGTGATTTGGTCATACTCAACGCAAAAACTGAGCCTACAGCTGCAGCAACAATACCTCGAGGAGCTATCCAGCTTAACAGAATACGAGACTTTATCGGTAAGTCAGTATTGAACGTCGATAAGAATATCGACAGTGGTCGAGCAATAAATAATACTACTGCGAGAAAGATAAAGACGTCGGTGTCTAACAGCATTAAATCTTCTAACTTGAGTCGTGCCGCGAGTAATATAAATAAGCTCGAAATCAGGATCATTGAGAGATCTTCTTTAAACTCTAACACTGAGTCTATTTCCAAGTCATCTTGGTTAGCGAGCCAAATACCAAAGATAGTCACGGCCAGTAAACCAGACTCATGGCTCAGATGATTCGATAGCGTAAAGCTAAACAACACCAGCGCTAAAATGGCGAATTTGTGAAGCTCAAAGGGAAGCCACTCTTTTCTTATTAGGTATGTGGTTAGGTAACCTGATGCGACACCAATACTTATCCCAACACCAAGCGTTGATACGAGCGCCCACAAGGTGTGACTAAAGATACCTTCGCCACCAACTAAAGAGACTGCTTCAAATACGAGTACCGCAAAGAGTGCACCAATAGGGTCTATGACTATACCTTCCCAACGTAAAATACGGTCTATGTCTTTGTCTGGGCGCATGGCGTTCAGCATCGGGGCAATAACCGTTGGACCGGTCACGACAAGTACTGCGCCCAAAACGGCGGCAACTTGCCAGTTAAGCTCCAGCACGAAAATTGCGGTCGTTGCTATCACCGCAAAGGTTGCTAACATCCCGATAGAACAAAGGTTTCGTACGACCTTACCAATTCCTTTGAGTTCTTTAAAATGCAGTGTTAGTGAACCTTCAAAAAGGATAACGGCAACGGAAAGTGAGACGACGGGAAAAAGTAAATCCCCGAGTAAAGCATCTGGATCCAGCGTGCCACTAAATGGCCCCAAAGCAAGACCAATAAGAAGTAAAAACAAAATTGCAGGAACCTTAAAGGCCCAAGCAAGCCATTGTGCTATTACAGAACATACTGCAATACCTGCAATGTAGATTGCTGACATAGATTCTCCCCGGTTGGATTATCCCAACATTTTTATCAGTATAGCTAGCATCCTGTTATAACACAGCGCGAATGAGGGTAAAGTGAATAAATTACTGAAAATAAGGTATTATAAAATTGATTTATGGTGGTCATAAATAATTAACATGGGATAGGGTTGCAATCTTACCCGAGCTTACGTTAAGGTAATAAGCGTTCAAGGCGTGGAGTAAATCGCGCCGTCATTCACAATCTACTCATTACGCAATTATTCATTGCGGTACAGCCTTTCCGGCCGCACCAAACCATGGTGGCCCTGTTGGAAACGGCTCGACGTCAAGGGTTAAGTACTTGATGTCACAATCAATCTTCTATTAGTGAAATGTCAGCCAGTTAACGATTGTTGCTGTGTCTGGGTTTAGCATGTGTGGCGACATGATGGGACTAAGGTCTTCGCCGTCGCACGTCTGTTTGTTTTATCTATTTGCCGACTTTTTGGTCGATGCATTGCGCTTTCTGTTGTCTTCTAATAGGAGATATTTGGAGTACCAACTCGTGAGTGGGTGGTTAATTTAATGCAGGAATTTATGTCGATGAAACAGTCAAAACGTATCGTAATCAAGATCGGGAGTGCGTTGATCGCGCCAGAGCAAGATGGGTGTCGATCCCGCTATTTACTCAGCATCGCGCAATTCATCGTGCGTTGTCGAGCCCGAGGTATCGAAGTGATCCTCGTCTCTTCAGGTTCAGTCGCAGCAGGGTCGCACTTATTTCCAAACTCAGAGCAGCCTAGCATTGCGGTGAAAAAAGCGATGGCGGCAGCTGGCCAAACCGAGATGATGGCTACGTGGGACCGCTTCTTCGACTTCCCGTCGGCGCAGATATTGCTGACTCACGGCGACCTGCGTGATAGAGAGCGATACACCAGTATTCGTGAAACAATATTCACTTTACTCGATCATGGAATACTGCCTATTATCAATGAAAATGACACCGTGACCACAGACGATTTGAAGGTGGGTGATAACGATAATTTATCTGCCATGGTAGCGGGGGCTGCAGATGCTGATGGGCTGATTATTTGCTCCGACGTCAGTGGGTTATATAACAAAAACCCTAATTTACATGCTGATGCAGAGCTGATTTCAGAAGTGACAGAGATCACTGAAGAAATCTACGATATGGCTGGCTGTCCAACGAGTAAGGTTGGCACCGGTGGTATGAAGACTAAAATTGAAGCTGCTGAAAAGGCGACGTCTCACGGTATAGATACCTATATTGTTAACGGCTTCGAAGAAACAACCTTTGAATTATTGTTGGCGGGAAAAAATCCAGGCACGGTATTTACAGCCTATGATAAACCGATGCAAGAAGCAGTGCATTGGATGACTCACACAGCATCAGAGCAAGGTGAGCTAGTCGTAGATAGCGATTATGGCTCAGGCGAAAATCAAGTGGTGGGTCAGTTAAGTGGCGATGAAATCACTGAAGTAAAAGGTGAGTTTTCTGTTGGAGATACCGTACTCGTGAGAAGCAAAGATGGTAAGCGCTTAGCCAAAGCAACCACCAATTACAGTAGCTGCTTATTAAACTTTTTAACTGAACATGAAGAGAATCCGATCAGCGAAAGAATTCAAGATAGTATCGGACCCGTTATTTCAGAACAAGATATTGCATTATTGGAGAAGTCATAAGACATGAGTTTAATCACAGATATTTCATCACAGGCTGCAAAAGCAGCGAAACAGTTAGCACTATTATCTACAGAGCAAAAAAATGCGGTGTTAGCAGATATGGCAAAAGGGATCCGTGAAAATAGCGATGCCATTATTAAAGCCAATGAAGCAGATTTAGCTGCTGCTCGTGATAACCAGCTTAGCGACGCCATGATAGATAGATTAACGCTTAACCAAGCGCGGATTGAGAGCATGGCTGAGGGCATTGAGACCATCATTCAACTGGACGATCCTGTGGGTGCACGTAGAGACATGGGCGTAAGACCAAATGGCATTAAAATCAGCAAAATGAGAGTGCCACTTGGTGTTGTTTGCATGATTTATGAGGCGCGCCCCAATGTCACCGCTGACGCCGGTGCGCTGTGTTTTAAGTCAGGTAATGGTGTTATTTTGCGTGGTGGTAAAGAAGCGTTAGCAAGTTCTTTGGAGATCGCAAAAGCGATGCATAAGGCGCTCGAAAAACATAATCTACCTGCCGCGTTGGTTTCTGTTATTCCGGATCCAGACCGCGCGTTGTTAATGGAGTTGATGCAGCAAAAAGAATATATCGACCTTATCATCCCACGTGGCGGTGAGGGTCTAATCAATTTCGTTACTGAGAATAGTACGGTGCCAGTGATCCAGCATTTTAAAGGCGTGTGTCACTTGTATATAGATAAAGCGGCCGATCTCGATAAAGCAATGGCGCTTCTGTTAAACGGTAAAACGCAGCGTACTGGTGTATGTAACGCGCTTGAAGGGTTAATTGTTCATCAAGATATCGCTCCGACTTTTTTACCGAAAGCTGCAGCAGCATTAGCAGAAAGAGGCGTGAAAATTAATGCGTGTAAGCAAACCGTAGCTTATTTTGATAATGCAGTTGAATTGAGTGATGACGAGTTTGGCGAAGAATACTTGAGCCTTGAAATAGCGGTTCGTCAGGTTGCTGATTTTAATGCAGCGCTTGCACATATTGATCGCTTTGGTAGTCACCATACCGAAGTTATCTGTACGGAGGACAAAGCAGCTGCTGATTTGTTCCAACGTGGTGTTGATGCTTCCGTCGTGATGGTTAACGCCTCTTCACGCTTTAGTGATGGTTCAGCGTTAGGTTTAGGTGCCGAGATTGGTATTGCTACCACCAAATTGCACGCATACGGACCTATGGGCTTGGAGTCGCTAACAACCGAAAAGTTTTTAGTAAATGGTGAAGGCCAAATCAGAGAATAATGAACAGATGCTGCTTGAGTAGATCGAAGAATCATACTCAGTGGTATACACAGAATGACATAAGTAACTGCAAAGCTCGGGTCGAAAGACTTGGGCTTTTTTCTTTTCGATTTAGAGGGGTAATTTTGCAAGAAGTTAAGAAGAACGGAAAGTGGTGGAGCTAAGCAGGATCGAACTGCTGACCTCCTGCGTGCAAGGCAGGCGCTCTCCCAGCTGAGCTATAGCCCCACATTCCGTCAGTGGACGAAGCGAAATTTAATCATTTTTTATATTCCCGTCAACCCCAGACAAAAAATTTCGCTATTTTTTTATAGTCTTTGTTACACTGAACTGAAAATAAAACGAATTAAGCGAATTATGGTTCTGCGTCATATCTTTTCTATTCTCGTTATTGGGCTGCTAGCGAGTTGTGCATCACAGCCTGATGAGCCTGAACTTATTATCGAAAATCAATCTCTTCATAAGCGTCTTTCGCCAACTGGTGATAAAGAATTTGCTTTCATTGTAACGGTACAAGCAACACCTCGAATGGAGCTGGATGCAAGTAAGCCAATATCAAGGAGAGAACTAAAACGCTTTGCCGAGTTTGAGCGTATTGAAGATTCCCCCTCTCTAAAACTCAAGCTAGAAGAGCAAGCCGTCGCCTTGTTAAAACCGGCTTTGATTGAGGCGGACTACTGTAATTCAGGTCATAAAATTACCGATGTATACTGGCGACAGCGTAGCGTTCAGCTACGAGGTAAGTGTTTGTGATCAGAAACAATCCAAGTGCACTTGCAGAGCGGCTCGCTCAGCTAGATATCAACTATCTCAATTATGAGCATCCACCGTTACATACTTGTCTAGATGCTGACAACTTGAAGTTAGCGAGAAAAGGGACGCGACTGAAAAATCTTTTCCTCCGAGATAATTATGGAAAGCGACACTTTCTTTTTATTATTCCTGCAGATAAGCAAGTCGACCTAAAAGCGCTGTCTAAATCTCAAGGGGTGTCGCGTTTAGGTTTTGCATCGACGGACAGGCTAGCAAAGTATTTAGGAGTGGAACAAGGCTGTGTATCAGCACTCACATTGCATAACGACAGTGAGCAACAAGTCGAATTATGGCTTGATAGTGAACTGCAATCTGCGCATTTATGGCAGTGTCACCCTCTAGTGAATACTAAAACTTGGGTGTTAACGCTCGAAGATTTGAAACGCTTTTGGCAAGTCACTGGGCACTCACCTCACTGGGTTGACTGTGTTTCTCAAACTCAGAGCTAAGCCGACTGTACAGACGGTAAAAAGTGACGCACAAAACCAAGTGATACCAGCTTGCTCATAAATCAAACCCGGAAGATAAGATCCCAGCACGCCTCCGGAATAATAAAATGAAACATAAGCGCCATTAGTGACGGTTGCAGGTGCCTGACTAATACTGTTGGCTAATGGCGCAGCGGTTGAATGGATCACAAACATACAGGCGCAGAATAGCGTAAATAAGACCACAAAAAAGAACACAGACGCCACGGGTAATAGCGCAATGGTTGTAGCATAGATGAAGAACATCACAGCTAAAAATCGCCAGGTAGAATGAAATTTACTTTGTAGCCAAGGTGTAACGATAGACCCTAAAGCACCAACTAAATAGCCTGTATAGACCCAGCCCACTTTACTGGGATCAGTTAAATTAAAGTCGTACTTGAGTATAAAAGGTAAAAAGTTGAGTAGCCCCGCGAAGCAGAAAAACATACAAAATACAGAGCTGTATAATCTCACTAGGCGCGATTGCTTGAGTGGTGCCAAGTAATCCCTGATCCTTGTCGCGTGAATTATTGGTGGTTTGTTTTTGCTGGCTCGAATGCTAAATGCCAGCACAATCAATAACAATGCGTTTAGGTAATAGAAACTTTGCCACTCAAACCAGACAGTAAAGTTGGCTGCAAGCGTACGGCCAAAATAACCTCCGGCTATGGTACTTCCGATGTACAAGCTCATGTTTCTTTTCAACTGTGAGCCACTAAATTGTTGGCCGATATAACCCGTCATGGCAGTGAGTGCAGCAGGGAGTAACAGTCCTTGAACTAGTCGTGTAAGCAACAAGCCCGAGAATGAAGTCATTGAAGCGAAAGCCAAACTACTTAGCGCCAATAGTAGCATTGTCCATTTTAAGATCCGCAAAGGGTTAGACTTTGCGAGTAATAGCCCATAACAGATTGGTGCGATGGCCAGCGGCAGCATGGTGGCTGACATCAGCATACCTGCATCTGACGCAGAGACATTGAACTGCTCTGCAAATTCAGCCAGCAGCGGCTGCGGTGCATAGAGCACAAAAAAAATGGTAACAGAGCAAAGCAATAGATGAATGACGGGCATTAAGCAATAAGGCTTTTTATTTCGATGAGTTAGCTTAAATTAAAGCAAACTAGATGACAATTTTTTGCGCTAAATCACGATGCGTAACAATAATTTTGGTAGTTTTACATTAGATTGACCGATTCCTCTCTGGTCAATCGAAATTGCTGAGTTAAAATAGTGAAAAGTCTATTTTACGGAGTTGCATGATGGGTTCACTGCAAGATCAGTTGCTAAAAGCAGGTCTAACAACTGAGCACAAGGCGAAAGTTGCAAAAACACAAAAGCGTAAACAGCAGAAGAAAAAGAAAAAAGGCGCAACGAGCGACCAAACAGACCTTCAAAAACATATTGAGCAAACGAAGCTTGAGCAGCAAAAGCGTGCCGAAGAGTTAAATAAAGCGAAGCAAGAAACGCTAAAAGATAAAGAGCAAATTGCTCGCGTGAAGCAGATCTTAGAACATCATAACCAAGATGAGATCCGCGGCAATGTGACCTTTAACTTCACATACCAAAATAAGGTGAAGGAGTTAGAAGTTAATTCCGAAACACAAAAAGCGCTATCAAAGGGGCGTTTAGCGATTTGTGTGTTAGAAGAGCAGTTCTACGTACTACAAGATGAACCTGCTAGAAAGATCGCAGAGGTAGACGAGAAATATATCGTTTTCCATGTTGAGGACAATCAGCAAGGTGATGAGGATGACCCTTACGCTGACTTTGAAGTCCCAGATGATTTGATGTGGTAGTGATTAGGCTTTAGGTCAAACTTTAGTCTACACTGACTTACAACGTTAACCGTCAATAAAAAGAGTAATGATATGAGCAAGATGAAAAAACTACTAGTAGGGACTACGGTGGCAATTTGCGCACTAGGTTCAGCAAGTTCAATGGCTGCGGATGGTAAAGCATTATATACAGCAAAGATGTGTCAAACCTGTCATGGTGCAGATGGTAAAGCACCAATCATGCCTCTGTATCCTAAGCTAAATGGTCAAAGCAAAGAGTATTTAGCGGCGCAAATGAAAGATATCAAATCAGGTAAACGTAATAACGGTATGACAGCAGCAATGAAGGCGATGGTTGCTAATGTCACTGACGCTGAAATCGATGCGATTGCAGAGTATCTATCTAAAGTTGAATAACATCAAAGTTAGATATCAAAGATGATAAAAAACCACCGTTCGCGGTGGTTTTTAGTTGAAGATATAATTAAGCTAATTTAGACTTCTATACATCCAGATGTGGAGTCAGTAAGGGATCCCCATGTTCGAATTACCTCAGTTAAATTTAAAAGAAAAAGTAAGCGCAGAAGAATGGCAGCTGCGTGTTGACCTTGCCGCTTGCTATCGACTGGTTGAGCACTTTCGTTGGGGAGATCTAATTTATACGCATATGTCGGCGCGTTTGCCGGGTACGGATCATTATTTAGTAAACGCCTTTGGCCTGACCTTTGATGAAGTCACCGCTTCTAATTTGGTGAAGGTCGATCTTGAAGGAAATATTCTTGATGATACGCCATTTAAGATTAATCCCGCGGGTTTCACCATTCACAGTGCAATCCATGAGGTGCGAGAAGATGCGCATTGCGTTATCCACCTTCATACTAAAGAGACGATCGCAGTCGCGAGTGTAGAATGTGGTTTATTGCCTTTGAGTCAGCATAGTATGTTCTCCTTACCATCACTATCGTATCATGGCTATGAAGGCTTAGCAGTGAATATGGATGAGAAAAAGCGCTTGCAAGATGACTTAGGTACAACCAATCATATGCTGCTGGTGAACCACGGTGGTTTAACTGTTGGACCAACGGTAGGTGATGCCTTTATGCGTTTTTATGACTTACAGCGTGCATGCGAGATTCAAGTTGCGATTCAAGCAACGGGACAACAAGCCGTACCTGTACCACAACCCATTATTGATAACATATATAACCAAGCGAATGTCGTGCATAGCGGTAGCACCGGTGGTCAATTAGCATGGCCAGCAATGCTTCGTAAAGCTTACCGCTTAGACCCAAGCTTTGCTCAATAGGAGTCAACATGAAAGTTAATCGCGTCGAAGTTTTCGATATTCATTGTCCAGATAGACCTGCTTGGACACCCGTTTTTGTGCGTATTCACACCGATGAAGGCATTTCAGGGGTTGGTGAAGCTGGGCTTGCATACGACCTCGGCCACAGCGCTGCGGCTAGCATGATCAAAGAAATGGCTGAAGCTTTTTTAATTGGTCACGACCCTTTTCAAACCGAGCTGCTTTGGTCGCGTATGCTGAGAGAAAGCTTTTGGGGTTTAGGTGGCGGACCTGTGGTGTATGCGGCGATGTCAGCAATAGATACCGCGCTTTGGGATATTAAAGGTAAAGCCCTAAACCTACCTGTTTATCAATTGCTTGGTGGTAAAGTGAACCCTGAGCTTCGCACCTATGCCTCGCAATTACAGTTTGACTGGGATAGCGAGTTTAAAGCACTAGTTCAACCACACGAATATGCTGAAGCGGCTCACAAAGCCATTGCTGAAGGGTACGATGCGGTTAAAGTTGACCCAATTCAGTACGATAAAGATGGCAACACCTATTACGACAGAACTAAGCTTATCTCGCGCGCGGAAATGAAATTATACCGTGCAAGAATGAAAGCAATACGTGAGGCGGTAGGTGATGAAGTGGATATTATTTTTGAGTGCCACAGCTTACCGGGCGCGACATCAGCCATTCAAATTGCAGACATCGCTGAAGAATTTGATTGTATGTATTATGAAGAGCCAGTGAATTATCTTAACCACTCTTTACATGCAAAGGTAGCCAACAAGACCTCTGTGCCAATCGCTGGCGGTGAACGTTTGTATAATCGCTGGGGTGTTCGCCCTTATTTTGAAGATCAAAGTATTGATGTACTGCAGCCAGATATTGGCTTATGTGGTGGCTTTACGGAAACCAAGAAGGTATGTGATTACGCCGATATCTTTGATATCCGTATTCAGGCGCACGTCTGTGGCGGCCCGGTAGCAACCGCAGCTTCATTACACTTGGAAACCGCGATCCCAAACTTCCTGATCCATGAGCACCATACTTACGCAATCAAAAAGTGGAACAGAGAGCTATGTTTGCAAGACCCGCAGCCTAAGAACGGTATCTTTAAAGTGTCAGAAGAGCCGGGGCTGGGTATTGAGCTAAACGATGAAATCGTGATGCGCTCAGCCCGTGTTGAAATTAAGTAGGCATCCGACGATCAGCGTAAATACCTGAGTTTGGAATAACAGTTAGCTCTTACTATTGTTATTCTTAGACTCAATCAGATACAAAAAACCCAAGCACTGCTTGGGTTTTTTCATCTAAGCCAGAGTTATTATTTTAACAATGACTCAGTTAATACCGGGCGAATTTCTTTTACAATCGCTTGGCAAAGCTTAGGTGCGCCACAGATGATGTTGCCGCTACGGTTAAAGTTAGCACCGCCTGCAAAATCAGTGACCATACCGCCTGCTTCTTTTACTAACAGCTCACCGGCTGCTGTATCCCAAGGCTTAAGGCCAATTTCAAAGAAGCCATCCATACGACCTGCTGCAACATATGCCATGTCTAAAGCTGCAGAGCCCGCACGGCGGATATCAGCTGTATGAATGAATAATGCTTTGAATGCTTCTAGGTAGGCATCCATGTGGTGCTTTTGCTTGAAAGGGAAACCCGTGGCAAGCACAGTGCCTTGTAATTCAATAGACTTAGATACACGAATACGTTTGTTGTTTAGCTGTGCGCCTTGGCCACGAGAAGCGGTAAATAACTCGTCGCGGATTGGATCGTATACAACAGCTTGCTCTACGCGGCCTTTAACTCTTAACGCGATAGAAACAGCATAGTGAGGAATACCTTTAACGAAGTTAGTTGTACCGTCTAGAGGATCGATAACCCAAAGGTAGTCTGCATCTTTGCCTTCGTGATGACCAAATTCTTCACCAACAATAGAGTGATCAGGGTAAGATTTTAAAATTGTGTCACGAACGATTGATTCCGCATCTTTATCGATGTTTGTTACTAAATCATTTGTGCCTTTTTGAGCAGCTTCAACGCGCGATAAATCTTCACTTGCACGTAGGATAATCTTACCTGCGTTACGCGCAGCGCGTACCGCAATGTTCAACATTGGATGCATAGCATTACCTTTAGGTTGTAAAAGAACAGGATCATTTTGAGCCGGCGTATTCTAGCGGTTTTTTCTCTAAAGTAAATAACCAATTGTGAATTTTTCTGGTTGTTTTTTGTACTTCATTGCTGCGTAAAGATTTTTAATTTCTGGTTGTGGAGCTTGGAAAAACGCAAATTAGATATGCTACACTGCGCCATTATTTTTGTTTGAGACTCGTGTAAATGGCTTTAGAAGATATTCGAATTGTATTAGTGAACACCTCACACTCTGGCAATATTGGCTCTGTTGCGAGAGCGATGAAGACGATGGGGTTATCTAAGCTTTATTTAGTTGACCCTGCATGTGAAGTGGACAGCCATGCAAGTGCATTGGCGGCTGGCGCAACCGACGTGTTGGGTGCAGCGACTAAAGTCGATACACTTCAAGAGGCGATTGCTGATTGCGCTTTAACTATTGGCACGAGTGCGCGCTCACGCACTTTGTCGTGGCCAATGGTAGACCCGCGTGAGTGTGCACAAAAATTGGTTGCTGAGTCGGTGAATGGTCCTGTCGCCCTTGTATTCGGTCGTGAGAATAGCGGCCTAACAAATGAAGAGTTGCAATTGTGCAACTATCATGTGTGTATTCCAGCTAATCCTGAGTATAGCTCGCTTAATCTTGCGATGGCAGTGCAAACTTTGGCCTACGAAACGCGTATGACATATCTAGACACGCAAGAAAAGCAGCCAGAAGAAGTAGATGAAACGATTTACCCATCATCAAAGCAGATGGAGTTATTCTACGAGCATCTTGAAAATACCCTGAATGACACCGGCTTTATCATCAAACAGCATCCGGGCATGGTAATGACTAAGCTAAAGCGTTTGTTCAACCGTGCTAGACCGGAAGATCAAGAACTTAATATTCTACGTGGGATCCTAAGTTCGATAGATAAATCTACTAACAAGTAAACCAGACAGGATGCAGTATTGGCCAACTCAGCGCGCCAATACTGTTATATTTCTATCGTCTAAATATTAACCATTCCTTTTGTGAAATCTTGCATAAATCTTCATCACTAATACTTGACTAAAATACTCAGGTAATTACAATATCCATAATACTTGATTAAATTACTCAGGTATTTCGGGTAGGCATACGAGGGTTGCAGATTTAAAGCCGTTATTATGCTTGGTTAATACTTGACTATCTTAGTCAAGTAATTAAAATTTGCGGCTTGGTAAATTAGCGGGGGTTATGCATGAAACTGACATCAAAAGGCAGATACGCCGTGACAGCAATGTTAGATGTTGCGTTACACGCAAGTATTGGCCCTGTTCCACTAGCCGATATCTCTGAACGACAAGAGATTTCGCTATCTTACCTTGAACAATTATTTGCCCGTCTACGTAAACATGGCTTAGTTAGCTCTGTACGTGGTCCTGGCGGCGGCTACTTATTAGGCCGTGATGCACACACAATTTCCGTTGGTGATGTGATTAATGCAGTTGACGAGTCCGTTGACGCAACACGTTGTCACGGCGAAGGCGGCGGTTGCCAAAGCGGTATGCGCTGTCTGACTCATTCATTGTGGTCTGATTTAAGTGTGCGAATTGAAGAATTTTTAAACAGTATTTCCCTAGCCGAGTTAGTCGCCGATGCGGATGTTCAATCCGTAGCAACGCGGCAAGATAAGCACGTTAAACGTGTTATCGAGCAATTAGACAATATTCAAGTGAGCTGTCAACTCTAGGTTGACGTCAAGCGGAGAGATAAATGAAATTACCGATATATCTAGATTATGCAGCAACCGCTCCGGTTGATCAGCGTGTTGCAGACGAAATGATGCAGTGCCTGACAATGGATGGTAACTTTGGTAATCCAGCTTCTCGTTCACACCGTTTCGGTTGGCAAGCAGAAGAACTGGTTGATCAGGCGCGTAATGATATCGCTGATTTAATCAACGCTGATCCGCGTGAAATCGTTTTCACATCTGGTGCAACTGAGTCAAACAACCTTGCAATCAAAGGTGCTGCGCAGTTCTATAAAAAGAAAGGTAAGCACATCATCACCGTTCGTACAGAGCACAAAGCAGTACTAGACACCTGCCGTGAGCTTGAACGTCAAGGCTTTGAAGTGACGTATATGGATGTTGAAGACAACGGCTTACTTGACTTGAAAAAGCTTGAAGCAACCATGCGTGAAGACACTGTTTTAGTGAGCGTAATGCACGTTAATAACGAGCTAGGTGTTATTCAAGATATCGCGACTATCGGTGAAATGTGTCGTGAGCGCAAGATCATGTTCCATGTTGATGCGGCGCAAAGTGCTGGCAAGGTACTAATCGACCTACAAACATTGAAAGTAGACTTTATGTCATTTTCTGGCCACAAAGTTTATGGCCCTAAAGGTATCGGTGCGCTGTACGTGCGCCGTAAGCCACGTGCACGTTTAGAAGCACAAATGCACGGTGGTGGTCATGAGCGCGGTATGCGTTCTGGTACACTTGCTACTCACCAAATCGTGGGTATGGGCACAGCATTTAGAATTGCTAAGCAAGACTTTGAAAAAGACCATGCACACATCAGTGCACTTCGTCAGCGTCTATTGGACGGCCTAATGGATATGGACGAAGTTTATTTTAATGGTGCTATCGACCAATCAGTACCTGGCATTGTAAACATCAGCTTCAACTTTGTTGAAGGTGAAAGTCTACTAATGGCAGTTAAAGACATTGCGGTTTCTTCAGGTTCTGCATGTACATCGGCGAGCTTAGAGCCATCTTATGTACTGCGTGCTCTAGGTCGTAATGACGAATTAGCACACAGCTCTATCCGTTTCAGTATTGGTCGTTTTACGACAGAAGAAGAGATCGATTACACCGTCAATCTTCTTAAGAATTCTATTGGTCGCTTACGTGAGATGTCACCGCTTTGGGAAATGCACCAAGATGGCATCGACTTAGATAGCGTTGAATGGGCACACCATTAAGCAAGTTTTAGCCGCTGGCTGGATACTATCCAGCCGCAAGCAGGTAGTGAGGAAATAGTTATGGCTTACAGTGATAAAGTTATCGACCACGTTGAGAATCCACGTAACGTAGGTTCTTTAGACAAGAACGATCCAAGCGTAGCAACGGGCATGGTGGGGGCACCTGCATGTGGCGACGTAATGAAGCTACAAATTAAAGTGTCAAAAGAAGGCATCATCGAAGATGCGAAATTCAAGACATATGGTTGTGGTAGCGCGATTGCATCATCATCCCTTGTGACTGAGTGGGTGAAAGGTAAATCGTTAGAAGAAGCTGCGACTATCAAAAACACTGATATCAGTGCAGAGCTTGAGTTGCCACCAGTGAAAATCCACTGCTCAATTTTGGCAGAAGATGCGATTCAAGCTGCGATTGCAGATTATAAGAGTAAACAAGCGAAGTAAGAGACTATTATGGCAGTGACGTTAACAGATGCAGCCGCTAATCGCGTATTAGCCTTTTTGAGTAACCGTGGAAAAGGCATAGGGCTGCGCGTTGGTATTAAAACCACGGGCTGTTCAGGTCTTGCTTATGTTCTCGAATTTGTCGACGATTTAGATGAAGGCGATGAAGTATTTGAAGACAAAGATGTCAAAATCATCGTTGATGCAAAAAGTTTAGTTTATATCGACGGCACAGAGCTTGATTACACAAAAGAAGGTCTGAATGAAGGGTTTAAATTCAATAACCCAAATCAGAAAGACGAATGTGGCTGTGGCGAAAGCTTCACCGTATAGTTTGCAACAGTGAATAGTTTAAAGCCCTGCCTTGGTGGGGCTTTGCTGTATTAGGTGCGTATGCGTTATTTTGAATTATTTGATTTACCTGTTGATTATCACGTTGATTTAAACAAACTAAATCAAGGCTATTTAGAGCTACAGCGTGCAGTTCACCCAGATAGGTTTGCTGGTAAAAGTGAGCGTGAGAAGTTGCTCGCGGTACAGAAAACCGCAGAGATCAATGACGCGCTAGCGGTGCTCAAACACCCAGTTAAACGCGCCGAGTATATGTTAAGCGAAAAGGGTGTAGACATACGAGCAGAGCAACAAACGTTGCAAGATCCGATGTTTTTAATGCAACAGATGGAGCTGCGTGAAGCATTAGAAGAATTACCTGATGCGGCGGATCCTGACGGCGCGATTGCAGAGTTCGAAACACAGATCAAAGCGTTAGATACAGAGTTTAGCGCCTCCCTTGCCGAGCAGCTTCAAAGCGATGACATGAGCACATTAGAAGCCGCAGCAGACAATATTCGTAAGCTAAAGTTTGTCTACAAGTTACGCGACGAATTAGCACGTATCGAAGATGAATTATTCGATTGATGATGTATAGCATCAACAAACGTTAAAGTGAAAAGAGCATTATGGCATTATTGCAAATTGCTGAGCCGGGGCAGAGCGCGGCACCTCATGAGCATAAATTAGCGATTGGTATTGACTTAGGTACCACGAACTCTCTTGTGGCAACAGTACAAAGTGGCGAAACGAAGACCCTTAGCGATTTAATGGGTAAACCTATGCTGCCGTCGGTAGTAAGGTACACCGACTCAGAGGTTATCGTTGGTGAACAAGCCCAAGCTGCTTCTGCTGAAGACCCGACTAATACGCTTATTTCTGTAAAACGTTTTTTAGGTAAAACGCAATCTGAAATAGAACAAAGCTATGGTCAGTTGCCTTATAACTTTGTCGATAATAACGGTTCGCTTGCTATTGAAACCGTAGCTGGCGCTGTAAGCCCAGTGCAAGCCTCCGCTGAAATTTTAAAAACATTACACCAACGTGCTATTGATAGCTTTGCTGGTGAAGATGTAATGGGCGCAGTGATCACTGTACCTGCGTATTTTGATGATGCACAAAGGCAAAGTACAAAAGACGCAGCTGAGCTTGCTGGTCTAAAAGTATTAAGACTTCTCAATGAGCCGACTGCAGCTGCAGTAGCTTACGGCCTAGACTCTGGTCAAGAAGGTGTGATTGCGGTTTATGACCTTGGTGGTGGTACGTTTGATATTTCTATCTTACGCTTAAACCAAGGAGTGTTTGAGGTATTATCAACCGGTGGTGATTCAAGCCTCGGTGGTGATGACTTTGATTCATTGTTGGTCGATTTCTTTAAACAGCAAACGCAGCTATTTGATTTAAACCCAAAAGAGCTACGCTTGTTTATCAATAAGGCAAGAGCCTGTAAAGAAGCGCTTTCAAGCTATGAAACGGTAAACGTAGAGCTACCAGTTCGCGAGCAAAAATTTGTAGTTTCGATCACGCGTCAAGCATTTGCTGAAATGGCAATGCCATTGGTTAAAAAGACTTTACGCTCTTGTCGCCGCGCGTTAAAAGACGCGGGTGTCACAGCAGAAGAAGTCTTGCAGGTTGTGATGGTGGGTGGGTCGACTCGTATGCCGGTGGTGCGTGAAGAAGTCGGTAATTTCTTTGTTAAAGAGCCACTAACATCAATCGATCCAGACCGTGTGGTGGCATTGGGTGCTGCTATCCAAGCTGATATTTTAGTGGGTAACAAGCCTGACTCTGACATGTTACTACTTGATGTATTGCCATTGTCTTTAGGCCTAGAAACTATGGGTGGGTTGGTTGAAAAGATCATTCCACGTAATACCACTATTCCTGTTGCACGTGCACAAGAGTTTACCACTTTTAAAGATGGTCAAACCGCTATGTCATTGCATGTATTGCAAGGTGAGCGTGAGCTCGTTGATGATTGTCGTAGCTTGGCTAAATTTAGTCTAAAGGGCATTCCAGCAATGGCGGCAGGCGCTGCGCATATTCGAGTCACTTTTAGAGTTGACGCTGATGGTCTATTGAGTGTTTCGGCTGAAGAAAAGTCGACAGGTGTGCAGGCTGAGATCCAGGTAAAACCGTCGTTTGGTTTGAGCGATGACCAAGTAGCACAAATGCTAAAAGATTCGATGAGCAATGCCAAAGAAGACATGAGCGCTCGTATGCTTAAAGAGCAGCAGGTTGAAGCACTGCGTGTGTTGGAAGCGTTAGAGGCATCGCTTGCAACGGATGGTCATCTGTTGGCAGAAGATGAGCTCAATACACTGCGCGGTGCAATGACTGAACTTGCACAAATTCGCGAAAGTGCAGACAATCCAGAGCAGATTAAAAAGGTGATCGAAGAAGTCGATCAGGCGAGTAGTGATTTTGCTTCGCGCCGTATGGATGAATCAATTAAAAAGGCACTGCAAGGGCAGTCGGTAGACGAGGTGTAATATGCCACAAATTATCTTTTTACCCCATGAAGAGTTATGTCCGGAAGGTGCTGCAATCGAAGCGAAAACGGGTGAAACTGTACTCGATGTGGCGTTGAAAAACGGAATTAGTATTCCACATGCCTGTGAAAAGTCATGTGCATGTACTACGTGCCATATCGTTGTTCGTGAAGGTTTTGACTCGCTGGAAGAAAGCGATGAGTTAGAAGATGACATGCTAGATAAAGCATGGGGTCTCGAAGCTGAGTCTCGTTTAGGTTGCCAAGCGATAATTAGTGATGAAGACTTAGTGGTTGAAATTCCAAAGTACAATCTCAATATCGTTAATGAAGACCATTAAGTGCTGCTAACAACCTAGGTTGTTACTGACAAATTTAATAAAAGCCGTAGTCTTATACTACGGCTTTTTGCTTTTCTAGGAGGAACGCTATGTCACTCATCAGTAATCCCGAATTTTCACTTATCAATGGCCAAGCACATCATAGTAAAACGCATGTCGATGTGGTTAATCCTGCAACTGGAGAGCACCTTGCTCAGGTTTCTGAGGCGGATAATCAGGCAGCTGATAAAGCGCTGCAAGCAGCGGCTGAAACCTTCGAAAAACTCGCTAGCACGACAGCACATGCCCGTAGTCAAGTACTTAGAAAATGGTACGAATTGGTAATAGAGCATCGTCAGGTGTTGGCTGAAATCGTCACTAAGGAACAAGGCAAACCGCTTAAGGAGGCACTTGCCGAGGCGGATTATGCTGCAGGATTTATTGAATGGTATAGCGAAGAAGCCAAGCGTGCCTATGGTCAGGTTATTCCCAGTCATTCTCAATCACATGAGCTAACGACTATTAGGCAAGGGGTTGGTGTTGTACTTGGGATCACACCGTGGAATTTTCCACTGGCGATGATCACCAGAAAAGTAGCACCAGCTTATGCAGCAGGCTGCAGTTTTATTTTAAAGCCTTCTGAGAAAACCCCTCTTGCGGCCATCGCCCTTGCAAAGCTGGCTATTCAGGCTGGAATGGAAGTTGGCGCTTTTCAGGTGTTAGTGACTAACGATTCTAAAGGGTTAGTAGCACACCTTACTGAGTCACCACAGGTGCGAAAACTCACTTTTACGGGGTCAACACAAGTGGGGAGTGCGTTGTTGAAGCAATGTGCCGACACAGTGAAAAGAACGTCAATGGAGCTTGGTGGTAATGCACCATTTATTGTTTTCGACAGCGCTGATGTTGAGCAAGCGGTAAGTGGTTTGATGGCAGCGAAGTTTAGAAATGCAGGACAAACTTGTGTGGCCGCAAATCGTGTGTTTGTTGCGAAAGGTATCGCGGCAGAGCTACTCAATACGCTCACTCAGCAGGTTAGCACACTCACCTTGGGAAATGGTCTAGAGCAAGGTGTTGATATTGGTCCACTCATTTCACTTGAAGCCAAACAAAAAGCACAGCAGTTGTTGGAAGATGCGTTAGCTAAAGGTGCGAGCATCGCTTATCAAGGTGATAAACAAAGCGGCCAATTTATGGCACCAGTAGTTATCACGGGTGTAAATAGCACCATGCGGATCTTCCATGAAGAAATTTTTGCACCGATTGTCAGCATTATTGATTTTGAGAGTGAAGATGAAGTGGTAAGGATGGCAAACTCTGTGCCGGAAGGGCTTGCTGCTTATTTTTATTCGAATGATGGCAATCAAATAAGGCGAGTAAGTCATGCGCTTGAGTATGGCATGGTTGGGATTAATGAAGGGATCATATCCAATCCTGTAGCGCCTTTTGGTGGTGTGAAGTTTTCAGGTCTTGGCCGAGAAGGAGCACAGGAAGGACTGCTTGAATACCAAGAAATAAAGTACTTATGTCAAAAGTTTAGCTAGTTCACACTAATTGCGAGGACGCCTTTCCTCGCAATTGCTTTTATTCTGCGCAAAAGCTCAGTACACTTACCCGCTTATTTGAGTTTTGATATTTTTTCAATGATAGGAATCGAACAACCCCCTAAGCTGATCATTTTGGCAGGTGGATTAGGAAGCCGCTTTGGTGGTAATAAGCAGGTTGCTAAGCTGCCAAGTATCGATAAAAGCATTATGGAATTGAGCATAATTGACGCGCATCATGCTGGTGTGCAAGATGTTATTTTGATCATCAATGACAAAGTGCGAAGCCTAATCGAAAATGTGATATTGCCACGATTGCCGAAGGCGCTGAACATTACTTTAGTGCAGCAGCGGCTTAGCGATATTCCGAATGAATTTATCGACTGTTTGGCAGGGCGAGAAAAACCATGGGGCACAGGACATGCGCTGCTGTGTGCAAAACCATACGTTGATAAGCCTGCGATAGTTATTACGGCGGATGATTATTACGGGCCAGATGCATTTGAGCAGCTTGTTGAACATTTTCAGCATCATAGCAATATGGCGATGGTCGCATACCCAATTATAAATACCTTATCAGATCAAGGTGGAGTAAACCGTGGTGTTTGTCAGGTACAAGCGCAACAACTACACTCGGTTGAAGAAGCATTGGATATTCGCTTTGAAAACGGCGAGTTGTCAGGTGATATTGCAGGTAAGCGGTGTAAAATAGCAAGCTCTGCGCTGGCTTCGATGACCTGCTGGGGTGTGACACCGTCACTTTTTGATTCATTAGAAGCCGGATTTAATGCGTTTTTAAGGAATTATGACAACGGTGTCAAAAAAGAGTATTATCTGCCAGATTGTATCCAACACAGTATCAATAAGGGCCTACAAACCGTGTCGGTCTACCAAGCTAAATCACATTGGTACGGTATAACTTATAAGAGCGAACTAGACATTGTCGCGAGAAAGATTTATGAAGCACGTCAGGGAAGATAATCATCTCCACACAACTACATCCGACTTAACTCCTTTTGAGGTGAATATGGAGTATCAAGCCGTTGCGCAACAACTTGCTGATGAATACGGTCTCATTAGTGAAGAAGCTAAAATGAAGCCGATCGGTAGTGGTCATATCAACACGACTATGCTGTTGCAGGACAACCACAAAACCATGGTAGTACAAAAGCTAAATACCACGGTATTTCCAAACCCTTTGCATCTTGTTGAAAATGCGCGAGCGATTGAACAGCACTTAACAGCAAAAGCCTTAAATGGAGAATATAGCCTCGCTATCATAAAGCACTTAGCGACGAGTTCAGGCCAATATTTAGTCGATATTAATGACGAAGTTTGGCGTGCGCTTGCATTTATTGGCCGCAGTTATAGCGAAGACGTAGTGGCAAACGAACAACAAGCATTAACGGCTGCAAACGCCTTTGGGCAGTTTGCACATGCGCTAAATGATTTTGATGCGGCGCAGTTACATCATGTCATTCCAAACTTTCATAACTTGGCGATGCGTATTGATGCATTTAACCAAGTGCTAGCGAAAGACGAGCATGGTCGCGCGGAAAAGTGCAGTGATGTTATCGCTGCTTTTCAGCAGCAATTTGCACTTGCAGAAGAATTGCAGCAGGCACAAAAACAAGTACCACTTAGAGCTTGCCACAACGATACCAAAATCAACAACATGCTGTTTTCAACACAGAGTGATGCAGCGCGAGCCGTTATCGACTTAGATACGTGTATGCCGGGTAACTGGTTGTTTGATTTTGGCGATATGGTACGTACCTTTTGTTCACCAGAAGCTGAAGACTCAACGAACTTGAGTAATGTGCAAGTGAGAGAAAATATCTTTGCTGCGCTGGCGCAAGGGTATATTGAACCGTTACAAGACAGTGTGACTGAAGCAGAAAAAGACAGTTTTATTCTTGGCGCCAAAGTGATGCCATTCATGATAGGTCTGCGATTTTTAACAGATCACTTAGATGGAGATAATTATTTTGCAACCCACAGAGCCAATCATAATCTTGACCGTGCGAAGAACCAGTTTGCGTTGTATTCCAGTGTGCTAGAAAAAGAGGATTGTCTGAATAATATTATCAGGGCAATTTAACGGTTTAATATATTTTAAGAAAAAGCGCTTCAAGCGCTTTTTTTGCGGCTTTATCGCAATGTTTTGAACCTAAGATTGGGATAGGTTAGCTTGATAGCGAGCAGTATTAGTGCTGTTAAGAAGTATCGTTTAGGAGTAAGAATGAAAAATATAAACCGCCGCGACTTTTTAAAAGCCGCAGGAGCGGCAGCGGCTGCGAGTGTAGTAGCTGGGTGCGCAAGCTCGAATCAAAATAATAGCATTGTACCTAAGCAACAAGGCCGCTCTGTCATTGGGCTCGTAGCACCAAAAATGGACGTGGTTCGGGTAGGTTTTATTGGGGTTGGCCAACGTGGCTATGGTCATGTAAAGCGCATGAGTCACATCGATGGCGCACGTATTGTCGCGATTTGTGATACCCATGATGAAGTGCTTGAAAAATCGGCTGACTATCTTGTACGCGAGCGAGGTTTGCCGAAACCTGCGCTGTATCGTGGTGGTGAGTTAGCTTATCAAGAAATGCTAAATCGGGACGATATTGACATCGTTATCATTTCAACGCCTTGGAAATGGCACGCGCCGATGGCAATTGATACCATGAATAGTGGTAAGCACGCGTTTGTTGAAGTGCCTTTAGCGTTGACCGTGGAAGAAATGTGGCAGATAGTCGACACCGCAGAGCGCACGCAAAAGAACTGTATGATGATGGAAAATGTCAATTACGGTCGCGATGAGTTGATGGTACTGAATATGGTTCGCCAAGGTGTATTCGGTGAGTTATTGCATGGTGAAGCTGCATATATTCATGAGCTACGTTGGCAGATGAAGGAAATTGAGCACAAAACCGGCTCATGGCGCACACACTGGCATACTAAGCGAGATGGTAACCTATATCCAACTCATGGTTTAGGTCCAGTATCTCAGTACATGAATATTAACCGAGGTGATCGTTTTGATTACTTAACTTCTATGAGTTCTCCCGCCCTAGGTCGTGCAGCCTATGCAAAACGCGAATTTCCGACAGATCATGAACGCAATCAACTACATTATATTGCGGGTGATATGAATACCACGATGATTAAGACCATCAAAGGACGCAGTATCATGGTACAACATGATACGACCACGCCTAGGCCTTATTCTCGTCACAATCTTATTCAAGGAACTAATGGGGTCTTTGCTGGTTTCCCTAATCGGATCGCGTTAGAGCAAGGTGGTACTAAGAGCTTCCATGAATGGGATTACGAAATGGATCCTTGGTATAAACAATACGACCACCCGCTTTGGACTAAAATGGGTGAAGAAGCGCAGCGCAATGGCGGTCATGGTGGTATGGACTTTTTAATGTTCTGGCGCATGATCTATTGCCTGCGTAATGGTGAGGCGCTAGATCAAGACGTATACGATGGTGCAGCTTGGTCGGTAATTTCTCCATTGTCGGCTCAATCAGTGGCTAATCGTAGTGGATCACTGAGTATTCCAGACTTTACCCGTGGAGCGTGGAAAACCGCTAAACCATTGGGTATAGTGACAGTGTAAAGATACACACTTTATCATCGTCGAATTAAGCGCTACAGGCGCTTTTTTTATACTCGATTAATACGGCTTTTGGAGTGGCTATGATGCGCTATCGGTTCTTGTTATTCTTTATATTAATACTGAGTGGTTGTAGTAACTCGGTTAATATCAGTAAGAAAAATACATTCATCAGCCATGCCGATGCTTACTTTAATAGCTATGCTCAGCGGCAGAACTTTACCCAGTTTATCGAGTTCTATGCCGAAGATGCCGTGCTTGAAGATATGGTTTTTGGTCATAAGGCACGAGGTAAAGATCAGATTACGGCTTTTTTTAATTGGTCTGCTGGGAATTTTGCTGTGCTGGATGAACAACCCGTCTTAGTGGTTGAGGATAAAATAGTCGATAGCACGACTCGAACCGTGGTTGCTAGAGGCGTTTTTAATCGCTTTAATTATGCGTCACGCGAGTTAGGGCCTTGGCGATTTCTGATAGTGCTAAAGTTTGACGAAAAAGGTAAAATTATCTATCAGCAAGATTGGATTAACTATACCCCAAAATCGGAATTTACCGGTGGGGAAAATCTAAACCAGCAATATTAATAATCGGCTGCCATTTGTAAGGAGCGCCCATGCAAGTTTCTGTTGAAATAAGCAAGTACCCACTGCACCAAGACTATATCCCTTTTATTAAAGGTTTTATTGATAGGCTGAATGAGCATGAAGGGATCAAGGTGATCACAAACACGATGTCAACTCAGGTCTTTGGTGAATTTGATTTAGTGACTTCAGTATTGAATCAAGAAATGAAACACTCATTTGAAGCTTACGGAAAATGTATTTTTGTTTGTAAGTTTATCTCAGGCGATTTATCTCCAGCTGATAGTGCCTGCGATTAATGGACTGGTTTACTGAAACCTTTGCAGGGTTCACAGCGATGTCGAGTTGGGAGTATATCGCTGTGGTGCTGGCTGTAGCTTATTTACTGCTGGCAATTCGAGAGAATATTTGGTGTTGGCCAGTGGCCTTTATTAACACCTTCATCTATACCGTGCTGTACTGGAACGGAGCACTAGTGATGGAATCACTGCTGCACTTTTACTATATGGTCATGGCCGTTGTTGGCTGGTGGATGTGGCGTCAGGGTGACAAAAACAAGCCCAGTGATATTGTTTCTTGGTCGTTATCAAAACATCTTTCAATCATTGTTATCACTTCAGTGGTTTCCGTTGTACTCGGGTATTTCACCAAGCATTATATGGCGGCAGATCTCGCTTATTTAGATAGCTTTACTACGTGCTTTGCGGTGGTGACGACCTATTTAGTGGCTAAGAAAATTCTTGAAAACTGGTTATATTGGGTCGTGATTGATGCAGCCTCTATCTACCTTTATTACCTTAAAGGTTTCTATCCTACGCTGGTACTATTTATTTTCTACACCTTGATGGCGTGTTGGGGCTACAAGCGTTGGTACGAAGAATATGAAGCTAAGCAAGGAAAGACGCTTGCAGCACTCTGAGCTTGAAAAATTAAAAGTAAAGGTGGATACCGTATTCAAGGTTTCAGCGGAGCGATTAGAAAAGCTAACTAAAGGTGTGAGTAACAATAATTACCTGATGGTGAGTAAGGGCGAAAGCTACCTATTAAAATGCTATAGCCATGGTATTCCTACTGAGGCATTAAAGGCACAGAATGAGTTAGCACAGCAAGGCATTACTTCTAACGTACTGCAGTACGACCTACGCACTCGTATGGCATTGTTCACCTTTATGCCAGAAGTGTGTGCTGAGCCAAAGTTAAACACTGCGTTGTTAGCGCAAGTTATCCAGGTGCATAGCTTAGAGCTTGAAGTATACGAGGTGCTGGACTTAGTCGGTTATGTTCAGGCTATTGATGAGAAACTGCGTCACTTAGTTGATATCGAATGGCTTATCGAAAGCTTAGCTTCTTTACCCGTGGATCAGGCGTTTTGCCATAATGACTTAGTCATGAGCAATATTATTCAAAGCCCAGAGGGGGTTCGGTTAATCGACTTTGAGTATGCTTGTCATAGTGACATATTTTTTGATTTAGCAGCGCTGGTGTGTAGTTTTAGCTGTGGTGTTGAAGCAGCACTTACGGTGGTTGAGTCTTATTTTTCTCTAAAGCGGCAAGGCATGCCTTCATACGCTCAAGCTAAACTGACGGTATTTTGCCAGATTTATTTGATTGTTAGCATTCAATGGTACGAGCAGCGCGGCGTAATGATAGAAGCCGAAAAGCTTAGGCAGTTACTGAAGCAGTGGATACTGTAGCTACAAGCTGAGCCAGTAGTATGTGATATTCCTTGATCACATTACTGGCCATCACTATTGGGTAGTTTAAATACCACCCAGTCGCTGTGCTAGCTCTTTGTATTTTTCAACATCGGCTTTGTCAAAGATAGGTTCGCCATTGGCATCAGTGTCTTTGGCGACTAGCAAGTTTTCTCGTGCGAGGCGTCTTACGCGCTCAACCTTTACGTCAAGAAACTCTGCAACTTGCTCTGTTGTCATCGGTGTCATATTTGGGATCCTCAATGATGTATCGCGATATTTCTGAACTGGCAGCAATATCAGTCTATTTTATTATTTTCAAAGCATAGTTGAATAACTGGTTTTTTGCCTAAAGTACAGCTTTTTTTAAAAAATAGGTTACTAATTAGTCATATAGCAAACATTGTCTGGCAATTGCCTGCACTTCGCATTATTATGTTGCCGACGCTCTCGTGGTGAAATGGATATCACGTAGCCCTCCGGAGGCTGAGTTCTAGGTTCGATCCCTAGCGAGAGCGCCAATGCTTACTCCTAGTTACAACCAGCCTTTGCGTTTAAAGTACACGCCAATACCGCCAGTTAGTACCACCAACATAATAACAAAAAAGGCAAATGCGCCACCCCATTCAGTGCCAGGAATACCGCCAATATTCACCCCTAACAAGCCTGTTAAAAATCCAAGTGGTAAGAATAACGCTGCAACGACGGACATCACGTACATTCTTTGGTTTAACTGTTCATTTTGATGGTTGGTGATCGCATTTTGGATCACTTGTGCACGTTCAATCGCAGCCTCTAATTCTTCGATATATCGACTTAAGGCATTGCTCGCCTCTTCAATCATGTGTCGATGATCTTCATCTAGCCAAGCAATCTTTGCCAATAGCAGTTCGCTAATAGCAAGCTTTTGTGGCTTAAGATAGCGTTTTAAACCAATGGTTTGCCTTCTTAATGTTGAAAGTTGCTGATAGTTTGGCAGCTGCTCACTGCTTTCCATCGCGTCTTCAAATTCATCAAGCTGTTCTTCTATTTGCCAGATGATATCTTGCATTCGCACAGAAAGTCGCATCACCAATGTAGACAGTAACTCACCGATACTTTTTGCGCCTTGACCCTTTTTAAGCGATGCCAGCATATCTTGGGCAGACATAATATGGCGCTTACGACAGGTGATAAGTAGTTTATCGTTTGCAAAACAGCGAATAGAAACCATGTCTTCAGGGCTTTGCTTGGGGTTAAGGTTCACGCCACGCAAGAACACTAGCAAACCTTCATCGCCATTAGCCGTTCTCGGACGGGTTTCATCTGCCGTTAGCGCTTCTCTTTCCCAGTCATCCAAAAACGTTTGTTGCTTCAGCCATTCGGTCGTTTCGTCGAAGCTGTAGTCAAAATGGAGCCAAAGTGGCTCCTTGTGAATTACGGATTTTACTTCACTCAGATCGCAAAGTAGCCTACCGCCACCTTGACCGTCGAGCACAAACGCATGGAGTAATCCAGTCATAGCTAATTCCTATTAAAAAGTTCGTCCCAAGACTGACATAGATAATTTAATTTTCAAATTCATTTAAAAATCTTGGCGATGAAATAAATTGTTTGAATACTCTATTTTAACCTGAGGTTTGGATAAGGAATGTTCAAACTCATTGTTTCTAAAGAACAACTTAGTTTTTCCTTGTCTAGCCAGAGAGTTTTAGGGAAAACAAGGCGAATTTACGCACCAATAGCTGGCTATTGGAAGTGAATTCAACGCAGTTAGCGCTAAAACTGGCTGCTAGAAAGGCATTAATTATCCGCAGCTCAGGTTATTTTACTTTAGCTCAGTATAGGGCTTTACCTTGAAAAATGTGTAAGTGGTGTTACTGTAAGTTAAGGTGCTTGGCTTAACAGAGCGCTTTTATCTTTAGGATAAATTTATTTTGTTTTTCAAGTGACTTGAATCAGCGTATAAGTCCGAACTCATTTTGTACGAGAGCATAATATGATCACAGTTGGTTGGAGAGAGTGGCTTTCCTTACCCGATTTAGGTATCGAAAAAATCAAAGCGAAAGTAGATACTGGAGCAAGAACATCATGTCTGCATGCCTTTAAGGTTGAGCCTTTCAAAACAGAACAAGATGAACTTTGGGTAAGGTTTTGGATCCATCCCAAACAAGACAATACCGACTATGAAGTCTGTAGTGAAGCAAAAGTAGTAGATGAGCGCGTTGTTACCGATTCAGGCGGTCATAAAGAACTACGTTATGTAATAGAAACAAATTTAACTATCGGCAATCAGGCTTGGCCAATTGAAATCACGCTAAGCAATAGAGAAACCATGAAATTTAGAATGTTACTGGGCCGCACGGCGATGCGAGGCCGCATCCTTGTTGATCCAGAACAGTCATACTTAAGTAATAAAACGGATAAATCATGAAAATTGGCATTCTTTCAAGGAATCAATCTTTGTATTCAACACGTCGTTTAATTGAAGCGGCAGAGCAGCGTGGGCATGAAGTTGAGGTTATTGACGCGCTACGTTGTTATATGAATATCAATAGTAGCGAGCCTGAAATTCACTTTAAGGGTCAGCAGTTGAGCGGCTTTGATGCGATTGTTCCGCGAATTGGTGCCTCTGTGACGTTTTATGGTTGTGCGGTACTCAGACAGTTTGAAATGATGGGGGTTTACCCGTTGAATGAGTCTGTTGCAATCACTCGCTCAAGAGATAAGTTACGTTCATTACAGTTACTGTCAAGAAAAGGCGTGGGCATGCCAATCACAGGCTTTGCCAGTAAGCCTGATGACGTTAAAGACTTACTGGAAATGGTTGGCGGCACACCGGTTGTGATCAAACTACTAGAAGGCACACAAGGTATTGGTGTGGTGTTAGCTGAGACACGAAAAGCGGCAGAAAGCGTTATCGAAGCATTTATGGGCTTAAAAGCCAACATCATGGTGCAAGAGTATATTAAAGAAGCTGGTGGTGCTGATATTCGCTGTTTCGTTATCGGCGACCGTGTCATTGCCGCGATGAAGCGTCAAGCGCAAGAGGGCGAATTCCGCTCAAATCTGCATCGTGGTGGTTCAGCGACATTGGTAAAAATCACTCCGGAAGAGCGCCGCACTGCAATTGCTGCAGCAAAAGCCATGGGCCTAAATGTTGCCGGTGTAGATTTATTGCGTTCAGAGCGTGGTCCTTTGGTGATGGAAGTGAACTCATCTCCGGGCCTTGAGGGCATTGAAAAGGCAACAGGTAAAGACATAGCTAGCTTGATCATCTCCTTTATCGAGAAGAATGCAGCGGCGAAAAGGACTGCTACACGTGGCAAAGGTTAAAATCAACCAACCCTTTACGTTATTAGATACACGAGTGGGTGTTGCTGAAAGGCAGACTGTCCAGTTGGAAGTGGCCAAGCTCTACACTCACACACCAATGACCATTCCGATTGAAGTCGTTAATGGCGCAGAGGCCGGACCGGTACTTTTGGTCTGTGCCGCAATTCATGGTGATGAATTAAATGGCGTTGAGGTGGTGCGCCAGCTATTAAGTAAAGTCGATGCGGCGACGCTACGTGGCACCTTGATAGCGGTGCCTATCGTAAATATCTTTGGCTTTATTCATAAGTCTCGCTATTTACCTGATAGACGAGACCTAAACCGCTGTTTTCCAGGTTCTGAGCAAGGCTCGTTAGGGGCTCGAATGGCATCTATGTTTTTCGATTTGGTGGTAAAGAAATGCACCCATATTATCGATTTACATACCGGCGCGATTCATCGCTCAAATTTACCGCAGATCCGTGGTGACTTGTCCTGCGAAATGACCAAAGAAATGGCCATGGCGTTTGGTACGCCGGTTGCGATAGATGCGCGACTGCGTAATGGTTCGCTACGAAGTGAAGCGGCGGGATTGGACATTCCTGTTATCACCTATGAGGCGGGAGAAGCGTTGCGGTTTGACTCATTGGCCATTGCTGCTGGATTGCAGGGGGTTGAAAATGTCATGCGTAAACTCAGAATGCTGCGTGGACGTCGTAGGAAGCAACGTCATGACGCAGTTATCGCGGCAGCGACAAGTTGGGTGCGTGCAGACGTTGATGGTATTGTTCGAGCTCAAGTTAACTTGGGGGAACGTGTATCAAAAGGTCAAATTTTGGCTTATATAGACAGTCCATTAGGTCAAAGCGAAGAAGCGATTATCGCGCCCCGTAGTGGGATAGTAATTGGCCAACAAATGCTACCTTTGGTGAATGAAGGAGATGCAGTTTTTCACTTAGCTTACTTTGCACATGCAAATAGCATTGTTGAACAACAGCTAGAAACCTTTATTGACGATATAGGCCCTATTTCTTAGGGCCTAATGTTCTTCTTGGTGTTGGAACCTGTTTAGGTTTAGCCGGTTCCTGACTAAGCACCATAACGGGTCGAGTAACAAACAAGTTGTTAGGATATACGACCTTATGGCCGTCAACGTGACGCAGTACTACACTCATCAACCCCATCTCTACAATACAGCCTTCAACAAAGTTTGCACCGTCGACAATTCTTACCCAATTCCCAACGCGATAATCGTTTTGAATAAACATAAGTAAAAACGAAGTCAGATTGGAAAGTAATGACCAAGCGGCAAACATGGCAACACCAAGCATCGCAAATAACGATGAACCAAGCACCAGTAAACCACGAAGTTCTATGCCCCAGAATACGAGCATAAAACAGACGAATACAAAGGCAACGAGTACACGAACGAGTAAGTCGGCACGTTGTTTACGATGAGAGTCTATTTTTCCGCGTGTTACTTTTTCTAAGAGTTTGCAACATGCTTTCATTAATAGTGGGAAGGATAATAGCGCCACCAAAGTTACAATTAGCTTGTATTGACTGAGTGCGAAATCTAACAAATGCAAAATCGTATCCTAAGAAATTTTTTCTGTTTTATATCATGTTTATTGTTGTGCGACACCGTTAAAAGCGATTTTTTACCGTTAATAGCCACTGTACGCTATCGACGTTATCCGGGCCATTGATTGGCGCAGCTAAATCAATATGAACCATGATATCTGAATTGGCTCGGCTAGGTGCTAAACGCAAGCCAATACCGACATTTTTTAGGACTGATTCATCTGCTTCAATCGGCAGGTGAGAGTGGTACGCGCGACCCACGTCAAAAAAAGCTGCACCACCAATTTTGAATAAACGCAGTAAGTCATATTCCCAGTAATAGCGCTTTTCGATATTGAGTAGCATGCTTCGACTACCTTGCTGATATTTTATTGGGTATCCGCGAAGTCCGGTTTCACCCCCTAACGTAATTTGATTATCAAAGGTCAGGTTATTTCCATAGGTATAGCTCGCATTGATAAACCAAGACTCATACAAGCTGGTATTTAAATAGTATTGAAAGGTCGTTTTCGCTATTAGGTTTTCGGTTTTATCTGTGTCTTTGTTCCAGTTGCCACTAACATCAAAATAAAAACGCCATAAGCTGTGATCTGAGGTGTAGTGCGCTGTATTGGCAGAAAATGAATAGACAAGACGCTCAGTATCGTCACTCCAAGATTCGGCTGAATAGCCAAATAGAGCATTAACATTCCAACCTAAATTAAGATCCTCTGTACGATAAATCGAGTCGAAATTGCGTACCTTTACATAGGAATCTTCAAACCACTGTGCTTGAACATAAGGGTAGGTGAGCGTTCTATCTTGTGCAATGGGTAAAGTGGTATCAGCTATCTCACGGAAGGTATGCTGCTCATGTCTAACGCCTGCGATGAGACGGCGAGTCCAACTACCCGATAGCGCTTTTGAGTGTCCGAAGTAGACTTGCGTGACATCCGTGGATTGACTGAACTCTGAGATTGTTTCACCTTCAGAATATATGGGCTCTTCACGTTTGTCGGAATAACTCGTAAAACCATAACTATATGGAGTATCGGTTGCAAAAAATGGATAGCTCACATCAATATAGTGGCGTTCACCATCGTCATTATCTGAATATTCTACGCGACCACGATATCTTGAGTTTAAAATATTAGGGTCATCATAGACAAACTGATAACCAGAGCGGTCGACCTCTTGTATGTGGGTAAAAGAAAGGCGCTTTCCCCAGCCAAATAAATTACTTTCTCTAAACCCAATTCGAGAAGTATTTTCTCCACCACTACGACTAAAACTTAAATCGGGCAATAGTGTCCAAAGATCCCGCGTTACAACCGTAACTAAAATATCACCATCACAATTTTCCACTGCATAGATACGTGCATCATATAGGTATGACTGATTGCGAAGGAGTCGTTCGGATTCACTGAGTTTTCTTGGGTTGTAAGCATCCCCTTCCTGAAAAAGGAGCACGCTTTTTAATACTTCGGGCTTGGTTTGAATATGATAACGGTTGGCAAATCGGAATAGGGCATTGTCTTCTTCAGGTTTATCGGTATCGAAAACATTAAGTTGTTTTAGAGTGATAGCGACGACCTTTTTACCCTCTGCGGGCTCAGGATAGGCTTGTTTGCTGTCTAGCTGGCGTGAAAGATTTTGGTCGCTTTGTGCTTCAACTCGGTTATTACCACAGCTATTAGCAAAATCAACTGCAGGCACTTTTTCAGCTTGCGCAGCTGCATTTAGGCTACACATTAGCACAATACTATTACACGAAATCCTCTTTACATTCATCACAGAGCCTTTAAGTCTAATATTCCTTTAGTATGGATTATATTGTTGCAGCTTGCTTTAGTTCTGCAACAAAAGTAATAATATTTATAGACTTAAAGAGCTTTATGTGGACTTAACGAGAAAGTTGTTGGCGTAGGAAAGGTAGGAGCTCTAAGGCATCAACGCCATCAGGAGCTATCCACACACTCTCACTGTAATGTTCAAAATTTAAATTAAAATTACAGCTTTTATATGAAAAACGCCACTGATGTCTATCCGCTCCAGCAGAGAATTCAATTAATTGAATCTCATCTTGATGTAAGAATATTTGCCCCCAAAGTTCAAATTCATCGTCTTGAGGTGTAATTTCACAGCTGACGATAATTACCTCGTGTGAATTATCCAAAGTGAGTGTAGTCATTATTCTCTTTCCAAATAATTGCGAATGAGCTGCATGAAAGGGGCACCGTACTTGCTGAGCTTAGTAAAACCGACACCAGACACTTGCAAAAACTCACTATCAGTTGTTGGCGTTCTTTGTGCCATTTCAGCCAATGTTCGGTCGTTAAATACAACATACGGCGGTACATCATCTTCATCTGCGAGCTGCTTTCTGAGTGCACGAAGCTTAGCAAATAGTTTCTTATCGTAATTAAACTGAGCCAGTTTATCTTGATAGACATGCTTAGCTACAAGTCTTGGTTCTGCGAGTTGCAGCACATATTCGCCGCGAAGTACGGCGCGGGCGGCTTCTGTTAATCTAAGCGTTGCGCCTTGAGTAATATCTTGACTCAATAAACCATGATGGATCAATTGACGTAAGATACTCAGCCAAAATTCATTGCTGTGCTCTTTCCCGATCCCATAGGTTGAGAGGGTATGGTGGTTTTGTTCTCTGATCCTTGCGGTATTTGCCCCACGCAAAATATCCACAATGTAACCAATGCCAAAGCGTTGCTCTGCGCGGTATACGCACGATAACGCTTGTTGGGCAACTAATGTGCCATCAAATTGTTTCGGTGGATTAAGGCAAATATCACAGTTACCGCATGCTTCACGTTGATATTCGCTGAAGTAATTGAGCAAAATTTGACGACGACAGGTTTGCGCTTCAGCAAAACTCGCCATCGCCTGAAAGCGCTGTTCTTCGACCTTACGACGTTGCTCGTCTGGAATATCTTCAAAAAAGCGTCTAACGCGGGGAATATCTGCAGGATCAAAGTACATAACGGCTTCAGCAGCTAAGCTATCTCGCCCTGCACGGCCGGTTTCTTGATAATACGCTTCTACACTTTTAGGAATATCATAGTGAACCACAAATCGCACGTTGGGTTTATTGATCCCCATCCCAAAAGCAACGGTTGCAACTACGATTTGAATGTCATCTCGGGCGAAGCGGTTTTGTACAAACTGGCGCTGATCATTATCTAGACCTGCGTGATAACCAGCTGCATTGAACCCGGCATCAATCAGCTTTTCGGCAATATCATCAACACGTTTACGGCTACCACAATAGATTATGCCACTTTGCCCCTTTTGCTCTTTTAAATAGCGGATCAATTGCGACAGGGGTTTGAACTTTTCTTCGATGGTGTAACGAATATTGGGTCTGTCAAAGCTACCGGTATAGATAAATGGTGCTTGCATACCTAATTGCTGGACAATATCTTTTCGTGTCGCTAAATCAGCCGTTGCGGTTAATGCCATCATCGGAACAGACGGAAAATGTTGACGCAATTCTTTTAAACGAAAATAGTGCGGTCTAAAGTCATGTCCCCAGTGGGATACACAGTGAGCTTCATCAATGGCAAATAAACTGATGTTACAGTTGGATATGCGTTCAATAAAGTCTCGTTGTAAGGCCTTTTCTGGTGCAACGTAAAGCAGCTTTAAACGACCTTGGAAAAGCGCGTCATAGATATCTCTTTGCTGCTCCCAAGCGACGCTGTTGTTGATATATTCAGCGGCTATGCCTTGTGCTTTTAACTGCGCGACCTGATCTTGCATTAATGAGATAAGTGGCGATATAACAATTGTCACGCCTGCAAATAATACTGCTGGGACTTGGTAACAGAGCGATTTACCGCCGCCGGTAGGCAGTAGTACAAGCGTATCCTGACCAGCTAAGCTAGACTGAATAATATCAAGCTGACCATCTCTAAACGTACTGTAGCCAAACACATCTTTCAGTACTGAATGAGGGTCGTTAATTGGGGTGCTTACGAGGGTATCCATCGGCGTCATTTTAGAGCTTTTTTTGAACCTTGTCTTTGCTTTTTATCTAATCTTAAGAGACTTGAATAAGTTTTGAGCACTTGTTGGCTTTAAACTTTGTGATTGTGAATTCATCGAACTTTCATCGCCGTGATTAGTAAAAATGAGTATAATGATTGACCTCTTAGTTGATCCCTCCAAAGGTTAAACGCCCGTGATTGAAGAACAAAAGAAAGGCCACTTACTCGCTGTACTCGCCTTTTTTATGTGGGGACTTGCACCCATCTATTTTAAGCAACTCGTCCATGTCGACGCGATTGAGATACTCATTCATCGCGTTGTGTGGTCTGTATTTTTTATTGCACTAATTGTGCTGGCAAAGCAGCAATGGCCCAAAATTAAGGCCATATTGGCTAATCCTAAGTTGCTGGCGATGTTGACACTCACTGCGTTGCTGTTGGGTTTTAACTGGGGTTTATTTATTTGGTCTGTGAATAACGGCTTTATGTTAGACGCGAGTTTGGGTTATTACATCAACCCATTACTCAACGTGCTATTGGGAATGTTATTCTTATCGGAAAGGTTGAGAACGGCGCAAAAGTTTGCTGTG
Organism: Pseudoalteromonas sp. OF7H-1; assembly: GCF_022347825.1. Lineage (NCBI taxonomy): Bacteria > Pseudomonadati > Pseudomonadota > Gammaproteobacteria > Alteromonadales > Pseudoalteromonadaceae > Pseudoalteromonas > Pseudoalteromonas sp. OF7H-1. The sequence goes on from NZ_JAKRFX010000016.1 coordinate 127,806, forward strand.
CTATTAGCGATAGTGGGTGTGGTATTACAGTTAATTAGTTTTGGCTCATTCCCTGTCATTGCGTTTTCACTGGCGGGATCGTTTGCGATATATGGATTGTTACGTAAGACCTTAGCGGTTGAATCGCTTCCGGGATTGCTGGTGGAAGCCCTTATTCTCACCCCAATTGCACTGGTTTATTGGTGGTGGGTTGAGCCGAGTGCCACAAGCAACCTTTGGAATAATGATTGGTATACCAACACGCTATTGATAAGTGCGGGTGTGGTGACAACTTTACCTTTGTTATGCTTTACCGCAGCAGCAAAACGGATACCCTACACGACACTTGGTTTTTTTCAATATATCGGGCCGAGCTTAATGTTTATATTGGCGGTACTCTTTTACGGGGAAGCCTTTGATGCTGAACGAGCTATAACGTTTGCCTTTATTTGGGGCGCGCTGGTGATGTTTAGCTTTGATTCTTATCGAGATAAAAGAAAGCGCTTAGTGAACTAAGCGGTTTCTTCCCGAAGCTTTCGCCTGATATAAACGCTCATCGGCTTGTTTTATCAGGCTTTCAATGTCCGTAGTCACCTGAGCGGCAAGTCCCATTGAAACAGTAAACGAGATCCGCTGTTCAGTCAGTTCGTTACTACTTTGTTCTAAATATTCCCTGAAGCACTCTAGTCTTTCTTTGCAATGATCAGCCACCGTATCTTTAAAATATATCGCAAACTCTTCGCCGCCTAATCGAGCGACTAAATCATTGGGAAAGTATTGAGCAAACGCTTGGCCAATTGACTCAAGCACCGCATCGCCGCCTTCATGGCCATATTTGTCATTTACTTGCTTAAAATGATCTATATCTATCATAGCGATCAGCCCGTAGAGCTCCTTTTTATGTCTTGCTTTTAGGCTTTTCTTTACGGTATCGAAAAAGTAGCGTCGATTTGGCAAGCTGGTTAGATAGTCTGTATTTGCTTGTCGGCGTATCGTTTGAATATGTTCTAGCATATCGACGTTCTGGCTAAGACGGCAGTAAAACTCTTCAGCGTTAAAGGGTTTTCTGAGGTAGTCATTAGCACCATTTTTCAAAAATCGTGTAGATAAATTTTCGGTTTCAACTCCAGATATACCAATTATCGCTTTATCATCATCAGTGTAGAGTCGCCTAATTTCGATACATAACTCTTCGCCTCGCATATTTGGCATTTCATTGTCGGTGATGATCACTGAAATATCCGGATTGTCTTTTAATACCGCGAGTGCCTCTATGCCATCACAGGCTTCTAGTACCTGATATTTATGGCGAGTGAGGAGTGCTGAGATATAGTGTCTCGACGAAATAGAGTCGTCCACAACCAGTACTCTGACATTTTCATTTCTTGGCAGGCGTTCTAATTGGCGACGTAAATAATGATAGGCTTGTTTATTTTCCTTGGTGATATAGTCGATGATGGGGTATTGCTCAACGATTGAGCGAGTCTGACTTTCAAGGTTACCAGTCATCACTATGGTAGGTATATCAGCTTTAACCGTGCAAGGAATAGCTTCTCCAAGCGGCGCATCAGGTAACACAAAATCTACCACGGCACAAAAATAGTCGTGCTGTGATAATAATGCTTTGGCTTCAGCCAAAGACTCTGCAATATCTACATGATATCCCACAGTGGTTGCAATATGCTTTTGCACCTTCGCAATGGTGGGGGTGTCTTCAATGATTAAGATTTTCCGTAACACAACCTTCGCCAATCATTTCCTGTTTTACTAATTCTTAACCTAACTGCGCTTAATTGCAATGCTTGTGCTAATAAACAGATAACGACTAAGAACAAAATACGAGAAAGATAGGGGGTGATGAGGTAATCGAGATTGAAATGGTATAAATAATAGAAGTGCTTAGACACCAAAGACAGAAATAAGGTTACTCTGTTGGCGTCTAAGCTTGATAGGGTTTAGACGATTTCGCTTATAGCTCGTCGTCAATATCTACCGGGATCACCACGCTACCATCGTTTTGAACTTTAGAGCGTCCAAATAGCGTGTGAAACTTTGTCTTACACGTAGTATGCTTCAAATATTTGGTCCAGGCTTTTTCTACAGCGTTAGTTGGAGGAATTAACCCTTCCATTACCTGAACAAACTGGGATTGGAAACTGTTTTGAGGTTCTTCTGCTTTGCTGTATAAGCTTCTTAATGTGGCACCACAGCGTTCAAGAATTTCGGCTTCTTGTAGCGTGAAGTGACCACTGCGTCCGAATCCTCTAGGGAAGTTGGCGTCATCATAAAAGGCTCTGGGGCTTGCAAATGCATTTTTCAAAGTCGCTAAATTATGATCCATAACTGAGTCCTCTAAGATTATCTGGCTGGAGTATGGACCAAGTTTTATAATTTTTTAAACGAGTAATTTTTATCGTCAGGAAGAAAAATGGACATAGATCTATTAAAAACTTTTGTCGAAGTTGTCAAAACCCGTCACTTCGGTCGAGCGGCAGAAAATTTATACATCACTCAGTCAGCTGTAAGTTTTAGGATCCGCCAGCTTGAGCAAAGTTTAGGGGTGAATCTTTTTATTCGCCAGCGTAACAATATTCAGTTAACTGCGCCAGGTGAAAGGTTGTTACCACACGCCAAAATGATCTTAACTGGGATGCAGCGCGCCAAAGTCGATGTTGCACTTGCAAACAATATGCACAAGCAATTGTCACTGAGTGGCACGGCTAATATTTGGGACGCATTTTTACAATTCGGGATTAACCATATTGTATCCGCTATGCCCGGAGTATCGCTTGTTGCTGAAGTGAAAGCACAGCAAGAAAGCACGCGACTATTATTAGAGCGAACACTGGATCTCGCTGTTCTGTTCGATCCGCCAAAAGTGGATGAGCTGGTTGTTAAGCCGATCAGCGATCTTGCTATTATTCCTGTAAGCACTTTTGATAACGCAACAAAGGAAGACTTTTTTGACAACCAGTATGTTTATGTTGATTGGGGAACTGCTTTTTCTCTATGGCATGCAAAACAGTTCACTGGCGCAACCCCTCCTTATTTTAGAACCAGCACCGGCAGAATAGCACTCGATCTTATTCTTCAGTGTGGTGGCTCTGCATTTGTGCCAGAAGCGTTAGCGTTAGAGTCCATTGAGGCTGGAAGGTTGACTCAAGTTGACGAAGTAGAAAGTAACTCAAGAGAGATATTTGTGGCATACCACAAAGACAACGACCAATTAGAGCAAATAGAAACCATCGTAAATTTACTGGGGGCGGTGAAGTAATTCTTATAATGAACCTTTTGTGACGCATTTCTTAAGCTTGGGTGTCATTTTATTTTCAGAAATATTTTATATGTAATATTTTTGTCATTTACCAGTGTCAAACTGCGCGTGTTTTGAAAATACGTGTTGCGATATTGAGGAAATACACATGAAACTAACTAAGACTGCTTTAGCGCTATCATTACTAAGTGCATTCACTTTTCAAGCAAACGCTGAAGTAGATGTTTATGGTAAAGCGAATGTATCGGTACAATCTTCTGACGATGGTGCTGGTTCAGTTACTGAAATTAAAAGTAACGCCTCTCGCTTTGGTTTCAAAGGTTCTGAGAAATTAGACTCTGGTTTAGAAGTTATTTATAAGCTTGAGTTCCAAGTAGATGTCTCTGACGCTGATTCAAAAGGTGATAAAGACAATATTACTGCACGTAATCAGTACGTGGGTTTAAAAGGTAACTTCGGTGAAGTCGTTATCGGCCGTAATGACACCGCATTAAAACAGTCTCAAGGTAAGTTAGACCAGTTCAACGACCTTGAGGGTGACATTAAGGTACTCTTTAAAGGCGAAAATCGCTTAGGTGATTCAATTTCCTACAAGTCACCAAGCTTTAATGGCTTTAGAGTATTAGGAAGCTTTATTGCTGAAGACAGTGAAGAAGGTGAAAACGGTTTCTCTACTGCGCTAACATACGGCGATGCTGGATTGAAAGAGTCAGCTGTCTATGCGGCGATTGCGGCAGATAGCGAAGTAAACGGCTATGACACGGTTCGTTTCACTGTTCAAGGTAAAGTAGCTGACTTCAAACTTGGTGCAATGTACCAGACACAAGAAAAGGTGGATGGAAGTGCAGAGGCCGATGGGTACTTACTAAATGCAGCGTACAAATTGGGTAATGCAACCTTGAAAGCACAATATCAAGTTATTGACTTCGATGCCGGTGACAAAGTAGATGGTATTTCTGTCGGTGTTGATTACAAGCTTGCTAAAAACGCGAAGGTTTATGGTTTCTACTCAACATTTGATGCAGACAACCAAGTAGAAAAGGATTATCTAGGCTTAGGTATCGAGTATAAGTTTTAATTTATAGATTTTATCCAAGCTTATATATAGTAAAACACCCGCCTAACGCGGGTGTTTTTGTTTGTTTTATATTCGGGTTGTTTTCTTTTTGCTCGAACAAACGTTTTTTCGCAATTTTCTTTAAAAAAAGGGTTGCACTAAAATCGGATCGCCCTATAATGCGACCCCACTGACACGGGGCACTACGCTGAAAAGCAAAGCAGCAACGAGTTAGCGTCAAGTAAAACTTAAGTTCGAAACTTCTTCTCAAGAAATTCAAAATTAAGTGTTGACAAAAAATCGGGAATGCTTAGAATGCACATCCCTCGA